>JAUQYY010000082.1 GCA_030587505.1 Candidatus Sigynarchaeota archaeon | reverse complement strand
ATTATTTTTTAACAAGTTCCGGGCGGTGGATAAATTTAAATATAACTTGTTTAAGTTCTTCTGCAAAATCTCTGAGGAGAGGTGTAAACTTTGTGGTTCTATAATCCCCGAATTGAAACACTACCAAGAGATGAACTCAAATCTCTCCAGTTGAAAAAACTGAGAGCACATCTAAAGTACACCTATGAAAATTCGTTGCTCCATCACGAGAAGTTTACTGAGGCAAAAGTAAACCCTGAGGATGTAAAGACACTTGACGACCTCAGAAAGATACCTCTCATTACGAGACAAGAGTTACAAGAATGGGTCGCGAAGACGAATGACACCTTTGGAGGGAGACTCTGCGTCCCAGAAAACAAGGTAGTCCAAATATTTGGGCCTCCAGAAGTCTTCATAACTGGAGAACCGATCGTTACCGCAATTACAGCTAACGACCACAATGTAATGACTGAACAGTTAACGAGATTCTACAAAATGTTGGGACTAACTGGTCAAGACACTCTTCAAGTAGCCGCTCAAGCTTGGGAATACCTACTAACATCATTTTCGTACCCGTTTAGTATGTTTATAGGAAAATCCGCGGATCGAGTACTAGGTTTCAAAATTCTGCATCAACTCGACTTGGGTCCGGAAGCCGAAAGAACGATTAACACGGCTAGATACTTTAAGCCTAATAAGGCTCTGTTTACAACGAACACCGCCGACTCAATAGGGCTTTTGGCCCTGTCACAAAAATGGTCGGTGAAGGACCTAGGATACGAGCATTTAATTTTTCGAGGCTACACGACTGCTGTAACCGCCGAACAAAAGAAAAAATATCAGGATGACTGGGGCGCAAAAATAAATAACATGCTCGATGTACCGGACAATCTTTTCCTTGCTGCTGACTGCCAAGAGTACAACGGGCTTCACGTGTGGGAGGATTTGTTCGTGGTAGAGGCGGTAGATCCCGAGACCAGGGAGCCGGTTAACCCCGGTGAGAGCGGCAAGCTGGTTATCTCCAATCTGTTTGCGGAAGCTACCCCAATAATCAGGTATCTGACAGATATCATTGTCACCTTGGATGAGGAGGCATGCCCCTGTGGGAGGACACATGTCAGAATCTTGACACCAAACTACAAGTAAAAGTGGAGGTTGGTGAGAGATGAATGCAAAGGAGTATTGGAATACGCCCATTGAAACCATGCCGAGAAAGGATTTGGAGGAGTTGCAGTTCAAGAAAATTAAGAGTCAGATTCAGTACTATTATAAAAACTCCCCCTACACCCGAAAAAGGTTCGAGGAAGCGGGTTTAGCCCCGGAAGACATCAAAACATGGGATGATTTCAGAAAAATACCCGTTTTTAGAAAGCAAGACATAAGGGACGAGCGAGACAGAACTGGCGATCCGTTCGGGGGACTATTAAATGCAAGCCAACGAGAACTTATTCTTATATGGTCGTCCACTGGAACTACGGGAATTCCAACCTTCTCATGCTACACAGACCACGATTTTATGGATCAAGTTGACAATTTGACTCGGACATGCTGGATGCAGGGTGGTAGACCCGGTATGAAGGTCATGGTGCCAGGAATAGGTTTCCACTGGTACTGCGCAGCTGTCCAATCTGCATACTTGAGGTTAGGTTGTATAACTTTGCCCGAAATGATACACCCCGCCCTATCTTCTAGGAAAATACCTTTGTATAAGCGCATCAAACCCGACATTCTCGGAACAGAGGGATACGATGTACTGGCTATGATAAGCGAGGAGGCGAGAAAGCAAGGATACGAACCTAGGGATGTTTTCTCGTCAATCAAAATTGCTATATCGGTTGGGGAACCATTAACCCCGGTGGTGGCAAGAAAAATTGAGGAGGAGTGGGGTAATGTGAGAGTGTTCAGTAGAAGCCAGGTGGGCGAGAGCATGAGTATGGTAGCAGATTGTCCAGAAATGCAAAGGCAGATGCACGAAACAGGGAAGGTGTTCGGTCATATTTGGGAAGACTTGGTCTGTGGTGAATTTATTGACCCCGAAACCAACGAGATAGTTTCAGAAGGAGAGAGAGGAGAGTACACGATCACTAACCTAAACTCAAGAGCTATGGCTTTTCTGAGATTCGCCTCGGAGGACTTGGTGGAACACACCAGAGAGAAGTGCAGTTGTGGAAGAACCCATACAAGAGTGTTCGTTCTGGCCCGAACAGGCTGGAGAATGAGAGTTTGTGGTAAGCTACTTGTACCTCTCGATGTGATTCGGGTGTTCGAAGAGTTCCCAGAAACTAGAAAAGCAGCGCTAACGTTACTTCGATACGCTGAGGATATGTCCACTCTCAAAATAAGGGCGGCGTATGATGAAAATATTACAAAGGACCCCGAGGAACTAAAGGAGAAAATTACGAAAAGAATAAATGAAAAACTTGGAATAGACAGCGAAATAGAATGGGTAGCTTACGACGAATTACCAGTCATCTATCACAAGATAAGCAGGGTACTAGACCTCAGAGAAGAGGAATAATTCAAGCAAAAGAAAAAGGAACGAAAAAATACGTTTGAACGCACGGCCGCGTTCCGAGAAAAAAGACTTTACTGTCCGAGTTACTCCGTAAGAAGCTTTCCGTATCTTTCTCTTAAAATCTTCTTGTCAAATTTCCCAACTGAGGTTCTTGGTATACTATCAAATACTATCTTGTCGGGAGTCCACCATTTTGGAAATCCTTTTTCCATTAGGAATTCTCTCAGTTCTTCGACAGTTAGTTTATCCCAACCCTGCTTGAGTGTCACAACTGCTATTGGTCTTTCTACCCACTTGGGATGTTCAGCTGCGATGACGGCTGCTTCGGCCACAGCTGGGTGCTCCATTATGGTAGTTTCTAATCTTGAGGAAGATATCCACTCACCGCCACTCTTGATCAGGTCTTTGAATCTGTCTACTAATCTTACGTTGGCGTTTTCATCTATCGTAGCGGCGTCTCCCATTCTCAGCCATTCGCCCTTATACAAGCTCTCCTCTGTCCTCTTCCTCTCTTTATAGTACAGATTGAGCCACGGAGCCCTGAAAGCTAGTTCACCAATGCTTTTACCATCCCATGGAAGTTCCTTCTTTTCCACAGGGTCGATAAGCTTCACTTCCATACCGATCGCGGGATAACTGCAACTTTCTGAGTATATTTTAAGACGCTCTTCGTCACTTTTGCCCTCCACCTGTGGCCTAGGTGGTCCAACTAA
>JAUQYY010000075.1 GCA_030587505.1 Candidatus Sigynarchaeota archaeon | reverse complement strand
GTCTAACTGATCCGCTATCTCCTGGGCGATTTCCACGGGCTTACGCTTGAGGCTTTTAGCGGCTCGGAAAGCTATGGAAGACGATAGGTCCCCCAGCTTCGCGTCTGGAGGTTGCTCCAAGCTTGAGCCAATCTCTTCGAGTGAAAACTCATCCATAACTCCCAGCGACTCGAAAGCCTTTCGCATAGCTTCCGCAATTCTCTCTTTTATTTCTCCGAGCAACTTATCCACCATCTATTCAGCGTCAATGCGAATAACTTTAAAATTATAATTATAAACGCGGGAGAAGAGCGCTGTCCACTTCCTGCTTTTGAGGTTGAACCGGTAAGAGAAGGGTAGCGGGCCTGAGGGGATTCTCCCAGAATCAAGCATCTGATTCCACTTTGAACCCCTGATATCCGGCTTTCCTCTAACTCTCCAGGGTTATCCGGAGGCCGGCGCCCTATCCAGCTAGACTACAGGCCCACTTTTTCAATTCACTTTCACTTATGAAAACTAAATCAAACATTTTTAGGTATTTTGGTCAGCCAGCTGGCTCGCTTCAATCCACCACGCCTGTTTCTTTCCCCTGATTTTGCTTCGTTTAAACTGAATCACCCTTCTTCCAAATTTTTCTTCTGCTCTACTTGCTATTCTCTTAAGCCGGGTGAGAATCTGCCGCCGTTTAAGACCGGTTACATCCTCCAGCTCCTTGGTGGTGGCGCCCCCTGATTCGAGGAGGCGCTTAACTATCAACCGATCCGTTTCGTCAAAGCACACTTGGAGGAGGAGGCTTAGCTTCTCCGCCTCCGGTTCCTCTACGCCTTTCCCCGTTTTGATTGCTTTTTCGAGGTTTAGGATTCTCATTCTGAGCTGTTCGATTTCACTCTTTAGCTCCGCTGTTTCCTCAGTATCTTCCTGCCTAAGTTTCTCTATTATAGCCTCTTTTATGAACGCGGAGCGTTTTCCCCTACCGACCTTCCTGTTAAGCTCCTCTAACAATTCCTCGGGAACTTTTATGGTCAGAACCACCATTCTCCCTATTTTGATTCCCTCCATTTTTGCGATGTGCAACCTCTGGTTTTGGAACTACAGAACCATTCTTCTGCTCTTGGTTGGATTCCTCTGCTCTCAATTTTCCACTTCGTCTTGAGGTGTTTTGTGTGGGAACCTGGGCTGGGTGACTACCTTCAAGTCTTGGTGGAGAGCTTATTACTCCTTTTTTTGGTTTTTCGGTTTTTAATACATTCAACATGTTTTTAATGGTTTCCCTCTTCCTCGAGTGACTGGTCCTTTGCTGAGTGGGGCGTGTTTTCTTAAAGAGAGTATGTTAAAGTGTCGTTAACTTGTTTTTTTATTAGAAACCCTTTTGTTGAAATCGGCCTTCAGGGGGTAGCCGTAAGGTTTTTGAGCGATACTTACCGATTTAACATGTTGTTGAAAGGTTGAAGAACACTTAAGGGGTTCGGTGGTTACCTATGAGAATATACTCTACTCGTTTTGATAAAGCCAGAAGAATACTAGCGAGCGAGGAGATAGACGCGCTGCTCGTGATGGAACCCAAAAACATTTACTATCTTACGGGTTTCTATAGCCACTCGTTTGATGTTCCCAGCGCGGTTATAATCTCTGGAGATGATGACGTAACGCTTACCGTTTCACGCATAGAGCTTGATAGAGCGGCTGAGACCTCATGGGTGAATGATGTTCGCTGCTATTACCCGTACCCTCTCAGGACCGATGAGGAGAACGAGAAGGTGGACAGTATCATAGACTCTATTTGTTCGATAATTGAGGAGAAGGACCTGAGCGAGGGTATGATAGGCGTAGAGCTCTCACACCTTTCCGTCTCCACCTTTGAGAGTCTGAAGAAAAAAATGCCCAACGTGGGTTTTAAGGACATCTCAAAAAACATGTGGGAGATGCGAATGTACAAGGACATAACGGAGGTCGAGAATATTCAGAAAGCGATAGAAATCGCCGAGAAGGGGTTGAGAACGGCGATAGAAATCATAAGCCCCGGAACAACAGAGATACAGGTCGCCGTGGAGGTGGAAAGCGCTCTACGCAGGGCGGGGTCTCAAAGGGTTCTCTTCGAGGGTGTTGTGGTGTCGGGTCCAAAGTCAGCCTACCCGTACGCGATTGCGGGAAACAAGAAGATTGAGGAGAACGAGCTTGTTGTGATACACGTGGCGGCTTCCTACAATGAGTACTGTGCAAACGTGGCGAGAACAATCTTCACTGGGAGCCCCCACAAGAAGCACAAAGAGATTTTTGGGGTTGTAAAACAGGCGTTCAACAGCGCTCTGCAGTACGCCAAACCTGGAATACCCGTAGGCCAGTTAGACTTGGCCGCTAGAAGAGTTGTAAAAGAAAAGGGTTACGAACCATTTTTCATCCACCCGACTGGGCATGGGGTGGGATTAGACCAGTTTGAGCCCCCAATAGTCTCCCTAAACAACAAGGAACTTATTAGGGAAGGGCTGGTTTTAAACCTGGCTCCCGCAATCTACATACCCGAATTCGGCGGTCTACGCATAGAGGACACGGTGCTAATAACAGAAGAAGGAAATCAAGTGTTAAACAAACTTCCGATAGAAACAATGTAGAATGAATATGCAAGGGTTAATTCTCCCTTCCGCAACTTTTATGCCAGAAACGGAAAACACTCTTTTCAGATGCGCCACAATACCTTACGATTATATAAAGTACTCATGATTTTTAAGGTGTGTTTCAATGAACATCAAGCCTGTCTGTATCCTCTGCCTCATTTCACGAGCTTATCGGGAGATACAGTACTCAACTCAAGATACGGATGTTCAGCTTCAGGCAATGAGGGAGGTTCTGCGTACCGTTAACAGCATAGTGAACGAGCAGAGCCACCCGATGCACTTGGTGCCAGCCTATATCGGCACTCGAAGGGACCGCGTGATAAGGAAAATAACCGGGTGTTCTGATCCCTACCACGACCAGAAAATAAAATCCAACAAGATAGCCTTAGAGCTGCGCCCCGACCTTGAAAAGATCATTGACGGGGAACACGAGTCCTACCGGAGGTTCAGAGCTGCCTGCATGGCTGCGATAGTCGGAAACATAATTGAGTTCGACGTCTTGGGGCATCGATTCAAACTCGAAGAGGTATCAAAAATTCTGAGCAGGGCTGAGGAAGAATTGGCAATCGACGATATACCAGTCCTTTATAATAAAATCAAACAAGGAACCAGAGTCCTGTACCTGACGGACAACGCCGGCGAAATAGCCCTCGACGTTCTCCTCGTAAGAGAGTTGAAACGACTAGGGGCAGAGGTCACAGTAGCGGTCAAAGAAAAACCAGTTTTGAACGACGCAACCGAGGAGGACGCCCAAGCTGTCGGAATGGTTGAGGCAGCGGACCGTGTCATAACTACTGGCACCGACACCGTGGGGTTAATACTCCCGGAGTGCTCAGAGACCCTGAAGAAACACTACACCGGCTCGAACCTTATAATCGCGAAGGGAATGGGTCACTTGGAAACCATGACAGGCGCCCACGTAGAGCATCCCGCTGATGTGTTTTTCCTGCTGAGAACAAAGTGCAACCCCGTGGCGGCGTGCTTGGGTGTTGAGCGCAACAAGAACGTAGCCAAGTATCTTCCCGCGGGGCAACCACTAGAATGCTAAACCAAACCCAAAAAACTATATACCGAATGCTAATAGAGTAAAGAACAACACTGTCCGGAGGAAACAGTTAATGAGAATCACACTACCCGTTATCGCGATAAACTTTAAGACCTACGCGGAAAGCATCGGAGAAAAGGGCCTAAAAATCGCAAAAGACGCGGAGAAGGTATCAAACGACACCGGAATATGCATAATCGTCGCCCCCCAACACGCCGACATCCGACTGATCGCAAGCCAGGTGGACATCCCGGTTTTCGCACAACACGTGGACCGCTTCACCCCGGGGTCTCACACCGGGTACATTCTACCCGAAGCGGTGGCAGAAGCCGGAGCCGTGGGAACCCTCATAAACCACAGTGAACACAGGCTCATACTGGCAGACATCGACGAGACCATAAGAAGAGCGAAAGAAGCAAAACTCAAAACCATCGTCTGCTCCAACAATCCAGAAGTCAGCGCAGCCGTCTGCGCCCTGTCCCCTGACTTCTGCGCGTATGAGCCCCCCAAACTGATAGGGACGGGAATCTCGGTCTCCAAGGCGGAGCCGGAAGTGGTAACCAAGGCGGTTGAACTGATGCAGAAAGTTAACCCAGAAGTGGTTCCCCTCTGCGGAGCCGGAATAAGCACCGGAGAAGACGTAACCGCGGCGATCAAGCTAAAAACACAAGGAGTGCTCCTAGCCTCAGGCGTGGTAAAGGCAAAGGACCCCAAAGCCGTACTACAGGAAATGGCCGAAGCGGCGCAAAAAACACTATAGAAATTTTCACCGAAGCACCATTTTCCAAGTTTCAACACTCTCCCAATTTCATACATCAAGGATCTTCTTTTTCAACTACTCGCAACCCTAAGTGCCTCTAGCGATTTAGAGCACACCGCCGCGGGTAAAAGTCTTCTCTTTTTTGCATTACACCGACTCACGCCCGAAAACAGAGTAGATGGACTAAGCATTAACAGGGTGCGCAGCGAGGATTTTTTGGCACCGAACCAGTTAATGTTAGCTGCACACCTAGCGGAGGGAGGGAAAGCGTTTTATTGCTTTACAAATATACTTTTTCTGTTAACTCACTGCTAAAACTGGAAGGTATGGAACGTGTTGGGAATAAGCGGATGCGGGATTTATGTTCCCTCCTGCAGGGTTAAAGTGAGCGAAATCGCGGCTGCTTGGAAAGTGGATACCCGGCTTTCGGGAGAGAAAGCTGTTGCCTACTTTGACGAGAACGTGTCCACCCTTGCCTACAAAGCCTGCAGAAACGCCATAAGACACGCTGGAGTAGAACCCAAGGATATAGACGCTTTATACCTTGGAACAGTGTCCAGCCCCTACACCGAGGCGTCTCTCGCCGCCCCTTTGGCGAACGCGCTCGGTCTACCCGAAGACGCCGAAGCCGCGGACTTCGGTGCGTCAACAAGAGCTAGTATAGCTGCGCTGCAGGCTGGTTTGGACGCGTTGAGGTCTGGAAGACTCGGTACAATTTTGATCGTTGGGACGGATATTCTTGTGGGGGCGCCCGGAACCGCCTTTGAATACACGGCCGGATCCGGAGCTGGTGCATGCGTACTCAGCGGCGACGGTGTGATAGCCGAACACGAGGACAGCTTCTTCTATACGACTGGTTTCGCCGACAGGTGGAAAACCGTTAACTCGATGTACCCCGTTTTCGGTGATGCTGGTTTCGTGAGAAGGTACGGCTACGTGGAGCATGTTGTGAAGGCTGCGAAGGGGCTTATGGCGAAACTCGGACTCGAACAGGAAAACTTCAACCACGTGGTCCTCCAACAGCAGGATCGTCGAATGATAAGTGAAGCAGCGAGGCGGCTGGGTTTCACACCAGAGCAGCTTAAAGCCGGCTCAACCATTGAGAGCTTCGGTGACACCGGCTCGGCGTCCGTTCTAATAGGATTGTCAGCGGTTCTGGATCAGGCGGAGCCTGGGCAGAGAATACTGCTCGTCTCCTACGGTTCAGGCTCAAGCGACGCTCTCAGTTTCAAAGTGCGTGAGGAGATTAACAGTAAAAGGGGAAACTCAACCCCGGTCGGTAGCTTCACGGAAAACAAAAAGTACATAGACTACTTCACCCACCTCAGACAAAACAGAATAATAACAAGAACCGAACAATGATTCATAAAATTATCCAACGCCTCTAAATCAAATAATTATGCTCACTCCCAAATAAACACCCCATAGGTGCATTGGGCCTCTTTGTATACCAGCACTGTCGAATCGCCGGGAACACCTTTAATGCCATTGCCTCCCAACACCACTCTAAGCGTTACGCGGCTTGAATCTTGGTGAGTGTTCCTTCCACCAACCGTTTTGGAATCCTTGTTGAGGTGATGTGTATGATAACGCCTCCGTTGTGGAGAGATTTCAGGCAGAATAATAGAATGGAAGCCTACAGGTGTAAGAACTGCGGCTATGTGAGCTATCCGGAAAGGAGAAGAGTGTGCCCGAAGTGCAAAAAGGCTCCCTCGGAATTCGAAACAATCACACTGGGCCCTCGGGGCAGGATACTAACCTATGTGGTGGCTCACACACTACCCGCAGAGTTCGAACCCCCGATACCCTTGGCAATCGTTGAGTTGGACGGTGGGGGAAGAATATACGCCATGGTTTCCGAATGTGAACCCGACGAAATCAAAATCGGCATGGAAGTCGAACTAGACTACAGGGAAATATTCGAAGAAAACGGATACCGCGTACAATCCTTCAAGGTCAAACCAGTGAGGGAGAGGTGAACCAGGTTGAAAAACAAGGTAGCGGTAGTTGGGGCGGGAATGATAGACTTCGGAGTACTCTACGACAAGAGTCCAGACATGATGATCGAGGAAGCCTACATAAACGCGCTACAAAGCGTAGACAACGGAATCGAACCCCAAGAAATACAGGCAGCCTGGGTAGGAACACTGAGAGGCCGATTCACTGGAGTAACCCTAGCACACCCAACGGGACTCTTCAAAATCCCCGTCTCAAGAGTGGAAAACGCCTGCGCCACAGGCAACGACGCCTTCCGCCACGCCTGCTTCGCCATAGCCGCCGGAGTCTACGACACAGCAATAGTAATAGGATACGAAAAAATGCACGACGTGAAAGGCGGCCTAATAAGACTCGCGGCCATAAAAGACATATGGATGAGAAGAGCGAGAACAATGCCCTCCTTCTTCGCCCTGAGAGGCACACGCCACATGCACCTCTACGGATCAACAAAAGAAGACTTCGCACTGGTATCCGTGAAAAACCGCCACAACGGATCACTATACCCACACGCACACTTCAGAAAAGAGGTAACACTAGAACAAGTAATGAACGCACGCATAATCTCATGGCCCCTAGGGTTACTTGACTGCTGCCCTGTAACCGACGGAGCCGCCGCCGTCATAATCTGCAAAGCCGAACATGCCAAAAAGTACACGGACACCCCAGTCTACGTCGCTGGGAGCGGATTATCAGTCGACAGTTGGATGCTCGGAGAAGACGAATCTCTAGTCGGCTTCCCCGCAAGCAAACTGGCGAGCAGACAGGCGTACAAGATGGCGGGCCTAGAACCCAAAGACATTGACGTGGGAGAGATACACGACTGCTTCAGCGTCACCGAAATCCTCAACTACGAAGACCTCGGCTTCTGCGAAAAAGGCCAAGGACACAAACTAATCCGCGAAGGAGTAACAACCCTAGAAGGAGAAAAACCCATGAACCCCTCAGGCGGCCTCATATCAAAAGGCCACCCCATAGGCGCAACAGGAGTAGCACAAATCGCCGAGATCTACGAACAACTCAGAGGAACAGCGGGGAAAATACAAGTCCCCTCCGCAGAGGTCGGGATCACCCACAACATAGGTGTTGCGAGAGATAATACTGGCTCTGTTAGTTGTGTTCACATTTTGACCCGCTAGTGTTCTTTTTTCTTTTTGTGTTTTGCTGTTATTTTTTTGGGGTTTTGTATGCGTGAGACACAAAGTATAATTATTTAATGCTCTATCTTTATGGAAGTAAGGATAAACATGGTGGTGTTATGGCGCGGGACGAGAGAATCAACAGCTTGGTTAAGGATATTCGGAACGAGCTTAGGATATTGGGCGCTGTTACCGCGAGAGGTCTTGCCCTGCTCAC
>JAUQYY010000074.1 GCA_030587505.1 Candidatus Sigynarchaeota archaeon | reverse complement strand
GAGCGGGCTTCTTCCAGTGAAGCCTGTCTCCCTCACAGCCTTTGTGGAGGATGAGACTTGAATGGTGAACGTGTCTGAGGTTTCCACGAAGTTAAAGGCTGTGTGTGGGTCAAATGTTTTTGCTATTAATCCACTCGCGGTTTTCTATGCTGCCGGTTCGACTTTTGAAACGCCGTTTATTTTTTCCACCATGAAAACCTGGTCCGCGAAGCTTTCAAGCTCTCTCTCGTGTGAGACGAGAATCACTTGGGCGTCCCCCAGCTCGTTGAGTATCTCTCTCACCTTGAAGAGCTGCTCCTTCGAGAACCCGTCGGTGGGTTCGTCTAGGATTAGGAGGTTGGATTTCATTGCTGTGGAGACTTTTCGGACAATGGTGTTTAGTGCCAAGCGGTATACGAGTGCTAGGCTGGTTTTTTCTCCTCCGCTCATGAATTGTACGTTTTGCTCGTAGCCGTCCTGCTCGACTATTGGTGTGAATTCTTCGTCCACCCTGACGGTTTTGCTTGGGTCGTCCACTAGGATGTTGAACCATTTTTGGATCTGCCTGTTGAACTCCTGGTTTATGTTTCTCATAACGTGTTTCTCGATGTTTTCCAGTGTCGGGGCGAAGTAGTCCTGGAGCCAGATTCGGTGCTCGTCGAGCAGCTTTTTGGTTTGTCTCATTTTCTCCTTTTCTCTTATTTCTGCTTCTAATCGGGTTTTTTCCTGTTTGTAGATTTCGATTTGCTTCTCGGTTTTTGATATGTCCTGTGCCAGTTTTTCTTTTTGGTTTCTGAGACCCTCTATCAGTTCTCTGGTTTGGGCTATTTTTTGGGATACGCCTTTGAGTTCTTCGAGTCTTTTTTCGTGTCTTTTCATTTCTGCGTCGAGGCTCTGGATCTGGTTTGAGAGTTCAAGGACTTCTTCCAGGTTTTTTGTTATTCTATTTTTTCTCTCCTCTAGGTTCTGGGTGAGTTGTTCGAGCTGCTTCATGTCCGCGTTGTAGTTTCTGAGGTTTCTGAGCAGTTCCTCCATGTTTTCGATTTTTTCGGCGAGTTTTCTTCTTTCTTCTTCTGCCCTGGTTCTTTCCTGCTTTTTGGTTTCTAGTTTTTCTCCGAATTCTTTGGGGTCAACTTGCCTGTCGCAGGTTGGGCACACCTGTTTTTCGATTATCTGCTGGTAGTCTTCGATTTTGACGTTTAGGCTGTTCACCGCTTGGAGGAGTTCCCGCTCCTTGTTTCTCAGTTCCCGGATTTCTTTTTCTAGTTCGGCTTCTTCCTTATCTGTTGGTTTTTCCAGCTGTTTTAGCTCGTCTATCTGTGGCTGGAGATTCTCTATTTCCTTCTGGTAGTTGGAGTTCTCCCGCCTCAGGTTGCTTATTTTAACCGTTTTCTCCTTTATATCATTCTTGAGCTTTGGGAGGAGCGTGGTTATGCTGGCTAGCTCTTTCTCCTGCTCCGTAAGAGTCTCCATCTCTCGCTCCTGCTTTTCCAGCTCCACCTCCAGTTTCTCCCTCTCTGCGGTGAGCACCGTTAATGACTCTGTGAGCCGTTCTATTTCCTTTGATTTTGTTTCTAGCTCTTTCCTCTTTTCCTCCAGGTCTTTGGTTTGGCCCTCCAGAACGTTGCACCTATCTTTGATAACGCTTGCCAGGTTCTTAGCGTTTTCCGCCGCGGTTTTGTAGTCTTCTATTCCGAAGGCTTTCCTCATGGTTTGCAGCCTGTCCTGGGGCCTGGCCCACAGGATGGACTTCATTTCCTCCTGGGGCGTGAAGACCGCGTACCTGTAGATTACGCTCTGAGCGTTGGGGTTGGGTGGCTCGTTGAACCTCAGAATCTCGAGAATCTTTTCCTTAAGCTCGGTTGGGGAGAGGTCGTATCTTTTTCCGTTTATCTTCAGGTAGCCCTCCCCCTGGTGTACGGCTTTTCTCTTTCTGACCAAGGTGCGGTGGACCTCGTACTCGTTTCCGTCCATCTCAAACGTGAAGGTTACGGAGCCATCCTTGGCCCCCAGCCTCAGGAGGGAAGCCCCCTTCTGGTCTCCTAGGCCGAAGAGGGCGAATTCGATGGCTAGCAGAATCGTGGATTTGCCTGAGCCTATGTCCCCCTCGAAGAGCGTTGTTCCCTGGGGGAACTCTACGGTCTCGTCGGTGTAGCTGCGTATGTTCACGAGCCTTAGCGATTTCGCTCTCATCCTTGGAAGGCCTCCTCAAGCTTTAATAGGTGGATCGCCTCCCTGAGCATTCTAGCCTCGTAGTCCTTCTTTGTTTCCCCGGCTTTTTGGCTCTGTCTCAGGACAGATAGGAGCTCCACCGCGAGCTTGGCTCCGGCGTCTCCCCTCAGGGAGTCGACCGACACCTTCACTGCTCCTATGTTTTCCCTGAACAATTTCCTCTCCACCTCCCCTACGTCTTCCGCCATAGTTGTCACCGCCCCGTACTCCCTGGTTGTTAATCCGTGGCGGTTGATGCCAACGTAGAGTGCGCCCCTCCGCATCAGCGTGTTCCTGAGCTCCATGAAGTTGATGTCCGACGTGTTGCCTCCGGACATTTCGCCGGCGATTTTCATGAGAACTATCCTGTTCTCCACCGGGAGCTCGCCAGCTTTCGTTTCTAGGTCTTCCGCAACCCGGGTTGAATTCTTGCCGGTGGCGTCGTACTCGAAGTAGAGGTACTCGGGGCCGGGAACCTCCACGAACTCCACGTTCTCAACATCGTCCCTGAAGGAAACAATGAGGAATCCTCTTCTCACCCCCTTGGCGGTGTCCTCGAGGTCTCTGGGGTAGCCGGCGAAGAGTGCGCCGGGGTAGGCTACTGTTCCATAGCCGTCAACCTTCCGTATGAGGTGCTGGTGAATATGGCCGCCGGCGAGGTAGTTGAATCCCCGGGGGAAGTAGGAGAGGGGGACTGAGACCATGTGGGTTAGGTAGTCTGGTTTGAGTTCGGTTACTGCGCTGTGGAATGCGAAGATCTTAAAACCGGCCTCTTTTTCTAGGCTTTCTCTGTCGAGCATCTCGAAGTACTTCCTCTCGATTCCCAGCCTTCGTGCTGATATACCGGCTATTTTTGCGCCTGTTTTGGGGTCCTGGAAGAAGTGCAATTTCAGCTTGCCGTTTTTCACCTCTCCGCGGACCACCTTCCTGAAGAGGTTTGCGCTGCTTAGGATGTCCACCAGGGATGTTTCGTTCGGACTGTAGTCGTGGCTGCCGTAGATTACGTAGATGGGAATTCCGCTGGCAGCGACCTCGCTCATCTTCTTGACGGCTTCGTTCGCCACTCCCAGGTCGGGTATGTTTGAGTGGAAGAGGTCGCCCGTGATGAGAACGAAGTCAACCCTCCGCCTTACACACTCGTCCATGGCTCGGTTAAAGGCCTCAATCTCAAGGCTTCTCAGAAAAGGATCCCTGTTGGCGCCGAGGTGGCAGTCGGATATGTGAGCGAAACTGTACACGCTAAATCACCCTATGAAAACTGTTGATTCCCTATCATCCTCTTCAGACCTCTCCTCATAATTTTTGATGTACTCCTCGAACAGGGGGACTTGTATGGGGATTGCGAACTTTGTGAAGTTGCTGCTTATGATCGCCTCCCCCTTGTCGAGGCTGGCTATGGTTCGATTCTCCTCCGAGAGATCCTGAGCCGCACTGTCAATAATGGCTCTCCGCTCGGGGGCCATCTCATTACCCATAATGATCTTCGTGTTCATGTTGGCGAGAATGGTTCTGGGGATGAGACTCGTCAACTGGGTCACAGCGATGAGACCAACCTTAAACTTTCTCCCCTCCCTGGCGACCGTGCTGTAAACGTTCTCACCCATAGAGGTTAGAACGTCGCTACCCAAGACGCGGGGGGCTTCCTCTATCACAATTGTAATCACAGGCTTGTCGTCGAGTTCACCCGTGGACTTGTACTGCTGATACCTGTTGAAGATGCCCTCAACCACGATGCTTCCGATGAGAAGCTCAGCCTGGTCGAGAAGGCGGGAGGTGTCCAGAATCACTATCCGCCCCTCCTCTAGCAGCCGGATTATCTCACCTATAGTGGACTCACCCGCCGTGTCGCTGAATGCCCGAGACCTGCACTGAAGAACCCCAGAGTCATCCATGTAGACGCCCAGCGCGTTGTTAAACTTTCTTTGAAGCACGTCCACGGTTCTGGGAGCCACACTCTCAACCTTGATTCCGCTAACGATGCTGCTGATCCAGTCCTCCCCATAGGTGTTATAGTATATTTTGATCGCGTCCCACTGCGCATCCGTAAAATCGATAATACCCTCAAAGTGGGAGGGTTTAATGGACTTCAGGTTGACAACGAGAGTGTTGGTGCCGGGAACCGGATTGGAGGAAAAGTAGAAAACGTTACCCTTAGCCTTCGGGTGGTCCTTCAACCCCTTGCCGTGCCTTCCGTAGTACTCGTCGTGGGGGTCAAGGACAAGCACTCCGAAATTGTTCTCACCCACAACACTCCAGAGCATAACCTTCACGAGGTTGCTCTTACCCCTCCCGGTGGTTGCAGGAATCAAAACGTGGTGAGTGAAAACATCTAAGCCGTTCAGAAAAACATCCACGTTCAAAACTTTGGAGCCGCTGCGAACCCTACCCAGATAAACCGGACAAGGGGGCTTGGTCAAAAACCCCAAATCCTTCTCCGAAATAAGCCTCACACTCTTAAAGAAACCAGGCAGAGTTTTGGGTATGCGCAGCTCCCCCCTATTCGTGACCCTAGCGATTGCCTTAACCTCGGCGAGAACGTAGCTCCTCAGCTCAGGCTCCAGGAAGTCAACCGCCTCACCGTGCCCCTCAAGCTCCATGCCCGCCAGAAGCTCCCTGGCTGCCTGAGGAACCTGGCTCCCGTACAAAAGGTCGAAAACCTTCAGGATAAGGTAGCCGTCCTTCTCGTCAACAACCAGGAGGTCACCAAGCTCAATCTTCTCGCCGCTCTTCTCACGGATAAGAATGGAGGAAACCCTACCAGAAACGATCTGACCAACGGCGCTCATTTTCTCCATCTCACCAGCACAAAACCAGAAAAACCTCTCATTTGAAACTCTTAAACATACCTCTTCTTAATCTTTTCCAAAACCCCTCTAGCGGCGAATCAGCTTTCAACTCAGAATCAGAGCTACATTCCTAACCGAGCGGTGTGGCAATAGGATTCTTCAATCATTTCTTAAAAACATCGGGTGATTTCTTGGATTTAAGAAGATATAAATAAAGCCCCTCATTACTTGTGTTAGGTGAAATCTTTTGGGCAAAAGGATTATTGGACCGAAAACCGAGAAGAGTTTGGATGAATTATTCGGATCGAAAAAGAAAAGGAAATCAGCTAAAAAGAAAACGAAGAAGAAATAATCAAGCAAATTTACCGTCGATTTCTGTCGGTAGAACGTTTACTGTCGGTAGAACGTTTAGCTCTCCCATCGGGTGATCTGGTTTAGTTTGTCGTGTGCGTCTTTGGCTTGAATGTGCCTTGCGAACTTTTTCCACTTTCCTCTCCTAGACATGGCAGAGATGAGTGCGTACTTGTATCTCTGCATCTCGTCCGACCTCACCCTCGCGTTTGAGTCCGCGTCTATGAGTCCGTACGGGTAGCCGGGGAAGGTTATGTCTCCGGAATTCTGGGCGAGGCAACCCATTATTTCTCCTATTTGTTTTATGCTCAGCTTTTTTGCCTGGTCCCGGTATATTTCGAACCTGAAGATGCGTTCGCTCATGGGGTTCAGTTTCACGAGTAGGATGACCGCCTCGTGAACCGGGCTAAAAGCCTCCGCCACAGGGTAGTAGTACCACATCGGATAGCGGATATTGTTGTTGTTCGCGAACTTCCTCGCGGCTCCCAGAAGCGATAACCCCGTGGTGGTGAACAGTCCGCAGGTCTTGGTTAAACCCGTGACGATGACACCCTTCTTTTTCGCGAGTTCGTAGAGCGCCCGGGAATACTTGGACTCATTAGTGAAGGCGGTTTGAAGCGTGCCGTCCATAACAATTATGTCACCCTCCTCCAGCTCGTTCTCAACAACATGTCGGGAGAACTCCCACTCAGCGAACCTCCTCGAAATGGAGGACACAATCGAGATGTCAGCCCGAAGATTCCCCTGCATAACACTGCGATCCATTGAGCTGAAAGAGAGGTCTCTCACGTCTGGAAGAAAGGGTTCAAACTCCTCACTGAGGGGAAAAATTGAGGTGTCGTAAAATATCTCATTGTGCCTGAATCGGGAGAAGGTGACCGAAAAGAACTCTATGCGCCGGGGAATCCTCCTATCCAAAACCCTCTTCTTATCCCGGAAAACGTTAAAGAAAACACGGTTAATCTGGACGGAAAAGTTCGGAGCACCCACAACCTCCTGGTTGCCCCCATCAACAAAGGCCATCCTACGCCCGGTTTCAACACGCCTAATCTCCCTAAAGTTCTCAACCCGGAAAGGATAAGCCTTGTAACCAGAACCAGAAAAGAAGGGATCACCCAAATCATCCTCACCAACATACCTGTCCAGGTTCTCGACAACCCGGTCCAAAACATCCGCAAAGACCAACCAAACTCACCTTCCTACCGAGAAGCACAAGTAACTCACACTTACAAGTAGACACCTACAAATATAAACAGTTTCAAAAAGTGTTACAGACTAGTTTCAGTCACAAACACCCGCCTCGCGAACTTTTCCAAGCCCCGCTCGGAAGAATTAACGCTATTGTGTTTTTTGTTCGTCTCCGCCTCCCTTCTTCTCACTCTGGGTATGAGCATCGGAACCCTTTTCTTATACTCCTCGTAATCTTTTCCGAACTCTTTAATCAGCTCTCTCTCCTCCTTCCACGAGATAAGATAGACAATTACAATCATGAGTGGGGTAATAAGGAAAGACCGGTATGCGGACAGCAGAATAGAGATACCCACATGTGAAAGTAGTCCTCCGAGGTACTGTGGATGCCTAACAAGGGAGTAGACCCCGCTGGTAACAATTCTATCCGGTCTATGCGTTTCCGCGACCCTCAGGCTTACCTCCCTCACACCCTCTATTCCAAGCCAGGCACCAACCAGAATGAAGGGTACAGAAGCCACCAAGTTGGAGAGGGAAATCGAGAAGTTAACAAAAGGAACAAGAAAAGATACCGCAACTGGAAAGGGAATTGTGAATCTTGGCTGGGGTGAAACCCAGATCCCTGCCCAGAAGATGAAGAAGAGCCACCCGGAGACGATGCCGCATATCTCACCTATTCTGGTGCCCTTCTTCTTCCCGTACTTTTCCTGAAGCTTTGTGTGTTCAACAGAGAGGAAAAGAAAGGGCACAACGCACACCACGCCCGCCACGCAGACCCAAAACCACACAGACACTCAACCACCACCCCTGGTTTAGAAATCATAAAGCGGATTAGATAACCCCGGCCGAGATTATCACTCCGCGCACCTCTTAACATGTACAATTAATCTACGGATAAAATATTTTATACTTGTGCCTCCAGCAGCGTTTTCAGACCATAATCGTCCACCTTGCGGGAAGTGGAGAGGGAAACTCTTCGAACCTGAAACGCCTAGAAGAAATCACACCACAAAACCATGGAAAGCATGAATTATGTCCCAAAGCCCACTCGAGGTAGGGTTTTTGAAAAATAATAGAAGGGGGATAAAGTATGTTTCTTGTTCAGCTGCAGAGTCTTCCGGCCTGGAATGTAATGGCGACTGGTAGAATAACCGTTAGTGCTAGGGGTAGGAAGATTACAATTAGAAGATCTGTGTATCCCCACGGGAGGAATGTTGTTATGATGTGTGCCTGAGCCCACATGTTTGCGGCTAGAAGGTATATTACTGCCAAAAATTGGATAAAACCTACAATTGCGGCTCCCGACCACAAGGGTATGTTTCCCCAGAAGGAGGCCTCCTCGCCGGCTCTGTGAGCGAGGACAATGAGCGCGAATACAGCATAGGGAATTGATGTAAATATCGCGAAAACAAAGAAGGGCATCACTGAGTACTCAAAAACACCAAAAAAGACCCAAATATACCATGTTACGATACTGACAAGTAAATCTGGAATCCCGATATGATTTAGGATTGCGTAGTAAGACGCGAATTGTGCGGTATTGAAAATGCCCATCTTTAATACCATCGCGAAAGTCCAGGCAGACCACCAATATCCCGGGATGTATAGAAACCTGATTCCTAGCCAACCCACAATGATACACGCAATGAGAACAGCAACTGTGACCCTGAATCCCCTCTCCTTGGAAAACACTGCGAATGATTTCTGCGAAACCAAGAATTGGACCGCTATGGCAATAGCCGTAAAAACGAGAATAATTTCCAACATAGATTAGTGAAACATATAAACATATTTAAAAATTTTGTTCGTGTTGAACGGCACAAAAGAAGTCTTTCATATCGTCACGTACACCTGCTTCAAAAAACTTTTCGAATCAACCCTCCATCACCCACCTGGGAAGCCCCTTTCGTGTGAAAGAATATGTTTATTTGTAAAAAACGTGTTTTAAATAATATTGAGAAAAAGTTTTACTCAAAAGGTGAGCTTATGAGACCCCCAATATGCGCAATCTGCGATAAAAGGTTCCTCGACAGCGAAGAGGGTGGGTTAGTCTACTTCAAAAAGCGTCCAAGCGACTACGAATGGATTAAGAAAATGGAAGAAAAAGGGATGGTGGGACATCCCCCCTACGCGGAGTGGTTCTGCGGAGAGCACTACCCCAAAGCCAAAGAACTGGAACACCTAACCATCGACGAAGCAATGAAAAAGCTAAAAAACCTAAAGTGAAAACGCAAAACCAAGCCACAACGAGCCTCTTTCACCCCCTAATTTAGAAAAAAGATTAAGCTTTTGCCAAGACCGACAACACTGGGAAAGTTGAGGGCCCGTCATCTCTGCCAGCCACTCAGCACGATGTGGGCTCCCGCTGCTCCGTGTGCGGAACGTAGGCTTAGCCTGTACCAAGGAAGTCCATTGCTGTGAGGGCGTAGACCTTTGTGACCTCAACCAAGCTATCAATGGGAACGTACTCGTTGGTTCCGTGTGCGGTCTCCGAGCCCGCCCCGAAGATAACGGTCGGGATGCCCTTGGCGCGGATGAATCGAGCGTCTGTGAATCCAGGGTTCACAAAGAGTAGGGGTTCTTTGCCCGTTACCCTCTTTATCTCCTTTTTCATGAGGGAGACCAGTGGTACGTCGAGTCTCTGGTAGGAGGGATCAGCCCTGAGCATCTCCTCAATGGTTATTCCACTGATGCCCGAGTCTCTCAGAATCTGGTTAATCTCATCCATGACGCTGTCGTGCCTCATTCCCGGCAGGAGCCTTATGTCCACCTCCGCCTCCGCGAAGGCGGGAACCATGTTGATCTTCTCACCCCCGGTGACCCTTCCAACGTTCACAGTCAATCTGTGCATGAGCTTGTACAAATGATCCTGGGAGAAACCAATGCTCTGGAGCAGCTCAAGGGTCGGTTGCAGCGCCTCCATTATCCGGGTAACATCTTCGGGAAGCTCCCGGTCAGCCTCCTCAACCCTGTGAAGCTCCACCAGGAACCTGTAGAGTTTCTCTATGGCGTTGTCCCCAAGGAAGGGCAGGCTCGCGTGGGCCGGAATTCCACTAGCCTTGATCCTCAGCCACAGAACACCCTTCTCCCCAACACATAGGGTGTTGAGGGGAGAGTACTCGCCCACAATGCAGGCGTCACCCCGCAAAATTCCCTTATCAACGAGGTAACCTGTTCCGTGCAGTCCACCCGTCTCCTCATCCGGAACAAGATAGAGCGTTAGGTCGCCTCCAAGTTCCAAATCCTTCTCAGCCAGGATAGAGGCAGCCACCATAGCGGCTCCAACGCTACCCTTCATGTCCGCGGCTCCCCTACCCACGATACGGGACTCAACTATCTTCCCCTCCCAGGGATCAACGGTCCAATCACCAGGCTTGGTCACGGGTACAACATCAATGTGACCGTTCCATACAAACCTCTTGTCACCCTTTCCCTTCAGGGTTCCAACCACACTCACCTTTCCCTCTTCGGACTCGTAAAGCTCAGTGGTCAAGCCCCTCTCAGACAGGTAATCCCTTATGAAACCCGCTATCTCTCCGGTGTCCCCCGGAGGATTCACACTCTTGAATCTGATCAACTCCTGAACCAGCTCAACAATCTCGTTTCTCCTCGAATCAGCCTCCTTCAAAACCTCATCAACAGCACTCAACCACATCACCTCACAACTTTCAAAACAGAACAGAAACCTTCCAATCTAATAATATTCTGTCTTATTGCTTTAGAGTTAACCACAGAATTAAAAGTTGCCTTACGCAACGTCAAAAAGTGCGCCGAATTAACAGGAAAGCTTCAGACCGAAAACTCCTTCACGTACTCCACGTCTGCTTCGTTGAGTCTTATCGGGTTTCTTTTCAGTTTTCTGTGCATTTTCCACGAAACCCTCCTCGACGGGTAATCAGACTGCCTTCCCATCTTACACCTAGCGATGTGCCGACTGCTTATGGCCGCGAAGAGGCTGAGCGCCGGGTCGAAGGGAACCCACCCGGCCCCGGGTATGTACACTTCCGCCCAGGCATGGTTCTCAAATCCATTCTTATTGACAACAAGACCCACAACTCTCCTCGCGGGGATTCTGCAGGCACGACAGAGGGTTATGAAGAGGTCTGAGAACTCGTCGCAGTCACCCTCCCTCGTCCTATAAGCGGCGACCGCACCCAGCCTTTCACTCTTCTTTTCTCGGAACTTTATCCGCTCCTGAACCAGCTTAAAAATGTTCACGAGGAGACTAACCATACCGGGGCTCACATAACACAGCTTTTTGGACAACGACTGGATGACCCCGTCCCGGGTTTCCCAGTACTTTCGGGGTTTACAGTACTCCTGAACCAAACTCCCCAGATAATCCTTGGCGTTGAAGTCGGGTATTCTGAAACGCACATCCCTAGTGTCAACCCTGAAACCTATTCTTGAGACAAACTTCTCCCTAGGCTCCAGGCCCCCTATCTTGATGTAAACGTAGTGGTTGTCTTCCTCCATCCTCAAGTGTCTAAACCCGGATGGAGCCCTTTTATTCAGAACCACCCTCTGATGGGGACTCTCGGTGAACAGGGCCCACCTCAGATTTCCCTCAGAAACCCTAATCCCACCTACATTCTCGATTTCAGAAAAAAGCCCAACCTCGAACAAGCATCATCGCCCTCTTAGCAAACAGAGTTAACCAAAATGAAATTGGGTGCTCTCTTATTTTTATCTTTCCAAGCCTTCAAACCATCGATGGAAGTAATTCTTTGGAAGATTATTTCTGGGGTTTCTTCTGGGGGAAAACTTAATATAATTTTAAGTA
>JAUQYY010000072.1 GCA_030587505.1 Candidatus Sigynarchaeota archaeon | reverse complement strand
GTAGTTTTGCACACCCCAGTATATACATCCAAGTATATAAAAAGGATTACATTACACCTCCCAAAAAAGGATGATTGTCTTAAGATTTCACACAGCACGTGTACTTGAGCTTTTAGAAGTGTTTGTTGAGACTAATCCCTCCTAAATTCGGCCCCGTGTAATTTCGGTTGCACAGTAGTAACTGTTTCGGATGAGAGGCTTTTCGAGTCTGTTGGTTGGCTCGCTGGGTTGCGTTGCCGATTTACGATTTGTGTTTTCACGACCCGAATATTTTGGCTTTTCCAAGGTAGTCCATCATGATTGGCATGATGTCCTTTCCTCTCAGTCTTCCCAGTCCTCCGTTCTGGCAGTCTATCTCGCTGAAGGCTGCGATTTTGTCCGGCCTCACTCCGGGTCCCGCCATTTCCAAGGGGACGGGTTCACCGGTGTGCTCCCTCACTGCGCAGGGGGTTGTGTGATCCGCGGTTAGTATGACGTAGTGCTCGTTTTCCAGGTCGATTCCGTTCAATAGTTTCCCCATGATGTTATCGAGTTTCTCAATCATTTTGACTTTCGTTTCGGGGTCTCCGTCGTGGCCAGCGTTGTCTGTTGGTTTGAAGTGGATGAACACGAGGTCGTTTTCGGGAAGGATTCTCAGGGCGGTCTCTGCTATCGACTCCTCATCCGTGTCGTAGCTTCCCGTATCACCCGGTGCCCTGTAGAGTTTCATACCCACGGCGGCGGCGACTCCCCTGTAGAGCGCCGCGGCGGCGACGCAGGAGCAGGATATCCCATACCTCTCGGTTAGTGGGGTTACCTCCGGCAGTATTCCCGCTCCCCTCAGGAGAACTCCGTTCGCAGGTGGGTCTCCTCGACTAATCCTCTCTCGGTTCAGCGGGTCTCCTTCCAGTATCTGGTGAAAGGCTGCGCTGAGCTCGTTTACTATCTTTGCGGTTTTCCGTGCTTCCTCAGAGCTGTCTAGGGGTTTGCTTTCACGCAGCATTTCCCCTGTTTCGTGAGGGTCGGTGTCTGAAACCCTGTAGGATAGGCCGGGCCCGCTTAGAACGAGAACCCCGCGGTGCTCCACGCTGTGCTCAAACCTGAACTCAACGTCCTTGGCCGTCTTCAGCCTGTACTGGTTCAGTTTTTCTGCGAGCCTATCTCCCTCGGGTAGTCTTCTTCCCGCCCTGCGATCCCTTACAAGGAGCCCGCTCTCCCTCGCCTCGAGGGTTGCGAAATTCGCGCGGAAGGCAACATCCCCCGGCTTTATGTTAATTCCCATGCCGAGGGCTTCAAAAGCACCTCTTCCCGTGTAACACTCGTATGGGTCGTATCCGAAAATGGCCAGGTGGGCGGTGTCGCTTCCGGGTGGAATTCCCGGGGAGATGGTGTCCATGATTCCGCAGCATCCAATCTTTGCCACATGGTCCAGGTTTGGGGTGTTAGCCGCCTGGAGCGGAGTTCTGCCTCCCAGCTCTCTGATGGGTCTGTCTCCCAAACCGTCGGAGACAATCAACAACACTTTCATTTTGTCCAACCACCCCTATGAAACATGTTTTGAGCCTTTTTCGTAGGATTTTTCGAGTGCTTCTATCGCGGGCAGCTTCTCGCCGGACAGATAGGTTATAAAGGCACCCCCAGCGACCGTTGAGTATGAAACCCTCTTCTCCAATCCAAACCTGCGAAGAGCCGCTGTGGTGTGTCCTCCACCAACCAGTGAAAACGCCTCCGATTCGGCTACCGCTTCAAAGAGTTTCCTTGTTCCCACAGCGAAGCTCTCCTCTTCAAACACTCCCGGTGGACCGTTGAGAACTATGGTCTTAGCGCCCCTAAGTATATGGGAATACCTCTCAATTGTTTTGGTTCCGATGTCCTTTATTGGTTTCTCCACGGGTAACTCACCCAGAGTAATCTCCTCTCTCTTCCCCCCGTTATCATAGGCTAGGTCCACCGGCAGCTCTATTTTTTCCCCGAACTCGTTTAACACTTCCCTAGTGGCGGAGAAATAGGAGAGACACTCCTTTTTCTCTATCAGTGAGCGGTTTACGCTGCCTAAGTTATACCCCTTCACGAGAAGATAAGCGTTTGCGACGAGCCCCGAGATTAGAACCCTGTTGGCCACCCCCTCACGGAGCACATGGCGGATAATCGCGAAGGTGTCCTCAATTTTTAGGCCGCCGAGAGAGTATACGCAGGGTTTCTCGGGATTCTTGGAAACCTTGTCGAGAGTTCTCACCTCACGTTCCATGATTCGGCCAGCCGCGGCGGGCAGCACATGGGCGAAGGCCACAAGCGAGGCGTCTGCCCGGTGAGCCGCACTAAATGCATCGTTTACGTAGTAATCCGCGAGCTCAGCGAGAGAGCGAACAAAACCGGTTTCCGCCAGCTTCTCGGGTGGCAGCTTCGCTTTCTCCTCGGGGACGAACCTAACATTCTCCAAAACAAGAATGTCACCGTTTTTCAGGTTTCTAATCGCCCTCCTCACCCTCTCACCATAGACGTCATCGACAAAGCCTACAGGCCTACCCAGCAGCTCGGCGAGTATTCTGGCGTGCTGCTTCAGAGAAACAAATTCGGGGTCACCCCTTCTGCCCTGATGGGCGAGAACAACAACCCTCGCCCCCTTTCCGGACAACTCCCTAAGGGTGGGGATATGCACCCTTATCCGCGAGTCGTCCGAGACCTCTCCGGTGCTCGGATCCACGGGGCTGTTAAAATCCACACGGACCAGAACAGTTTTCCCCTCAAAATCAAAATCATCAAGGGTATAAAACCTCTTTGCCATGTGTAGCACCTCTCAAAAGCACCAGCAACCCAGCCCGAATGTAGCAACCCCATGTCGGAGCCTCAGGCGAGCTTCAAAGAACGTTTAAACCTTTACCTATATAAAGAATTGTGCCGGGCGCTGGAAGAACGTTTCACACTCTCACTTCTCAGCGGCGGCTTGGTTTTTGGAGGGCCAGTGCCATGAGACCCTCCTGTTGCCGTTACTGGAGGGGTGTGCCATGAAAAGACTAATATGAAAGAACCAGTACTTGGAATAAAACTCGTTGGAGGTTGTGTTCTTGGATAAGTTTCCTTGGTGGAACGAAACGCAGAGGAAGCTCGCTGATGAGGTGGAAGCCTTCGCTGACCAGTACTATCCGGATGCGGAGGAGGCCGCTTGGAAGAGGCAGACTCCGTGGAAGGTGCTGAACGCGGTCGAGGAGAAGGGATGGTTCGGTGCGCTCATCCCGAAGAAGTACGGCGGACTGCGTGAGGAGTTGGCGATAACCGGCGCGTGCATAGTAAATGAGGAAATCTCACGCCTGGGCGTAGTGGGCACCATCTACGGCGGGTCAATGTTCGGCGGCGCACACCAGATCGAAACCTTCGGGACGGAAGAGAAGCGGGGAAGATGGCTGCCAGCCATGGCGTCAGGCGAAAAAATAGGAGCGATCTGCATCACCGAGCCACCTGTGGGTTCGGACGCCGCCGTGGCGACGGAAGCCCGGCTCGAAGGAGACGAGTACATCATCACCGGTAAGAAAAGATTCACAACGGGTCTGGGAATCGCAGACATATACATGTTCTACGCCAGAACGAGCGAAGACCCCAAAGACAGACAGGCGAACAGGCACCTAACCGCCTTCATAATAGAGAAGGGCATGAAGGGATTCACCGTCGAAAAGGTGAACGAGCTCTACGGCGGGGACGGTCTCCTCAACGGGTACCTGAACCTGGACGAGGTGCGGGTTCCCGTGAGCAACCGCCTAGCTGGCGAGGGGGACGGATGGACAATAATGATGTCCGGGTCTAAACGTGGAGAGAACCATAGCCTCGTCCCAGATCCTCGGCCAGATGCGCGAGGCGATAAGGTTTGCTCACTTCTACTCACAGAGAAGGGTTCGGTTCGGGCAGCCCACGATGCTCGCCCAGGCGAACCAGTTTAAGATAACCGACATGATCATGCAGCTCAAAACCTGCAGACTACTCGTCTACTACGCCGCGCACCTCCTAGACGTCGGAGGCGGCGGCCCGTACGGCCCCGTGATAGAAGCAACGGTGGCGAAGCTCCTAACCTCCGAGTCCTATGTTTCTCTCACATCCAACGCTATACAGGTGATGAGCGGTGACGGGTGGACGAAATTCTCGGTTGAGGCGGTGTACCGGGCGGCCAAAGTAACCGAGATAGCTGCGGGTACAAGCGAGGTTATGCAAATGATTCTCTACAGGCTGGGCACAAGACTCATAGCGCACAAACTAGAACCCCGAGAAGAGTCATCCACCCAGAACTCGGAGTTCCCATCGACCGCTTCGACGAAGTACCCGAATCAGAAAAGCTCAAAAATCACTCAGGATAATGTGTTAAGTCCTCGCCGAAGACTACCGCGTAAACCCCGGACTCTACATGTCCCGCCAAGACCTTATGAGATACCTAACAGGAACGGAGGAGGAGCTCGACGAGGTTCTCATGGAGCTAGAGGAGAAAAAGCTTGTCGTCCTCAGCAGAGACCGAAGAGGCACAATAAAACTGGCAAACGCCACCTATCAGAGCCTCAAAAAAGCAAACCCGCTAGAATACTAACAGTACTACCCCGAATGGGTAAACAGAAAAGAAATCTTCTAAAAACACTTATCCCTTCTTTTTTCGGGTGTCCTTACACCCCGCAGACAGCACCTGAGAAAAGAATTGCCGGAGCGAGGTTGTTTCGGTTCCTATGGGAGTCCGGTTACTGTGTAGTTTTTGTTCCATTCCACGTGGTATTCGTAGCTTATCTTCGTTTCCTCCTCTGGGTTGAGTTCGAGGTTCCACCTGAGTACTCCCAGCTCCTGTTTCTCTGGCTCGGGTTCAATTGAGACTATTCTGACGTTCACTTCGGGAGATAGGCTGTGGGGGGTTCTGTCAACCAGCTCCATTCTAATCTTTTCGCCGGTGTAGTTGTTCACGGTTATCTGGTACTTGTACTCGTTTCTGAGCTTTCCCTTGGTTATTCCCGCCTTCTCGGCCTCCCTCGCGACGAGCCTCTTTTCAACCTTAACATCGTAGGTGTACCTCGCTCCGAGCCTGAACTTCTCACCCGGGGATATCAGCCCCATGGAGCTCTCTCCAATGTAGTCACCCGAAGCGAAAACCTTCACCCTTCCCGGCAGCAGCACACCCTCACCGTTCGTTATCTCGTCCTGCGCTATGACCTCTGCGCCCGCCTCGCTGTACCAGTAGTAGAGCCTCTCTGAGGGGAACGCGTCCTCCGTCAAAACTATGGGGTGATCCGCGTTGTCGGCTGGTATCGAAACCCGTCCCGGAATGCTGTATATCTGTATCCCTGAGAGAGAAACCTCGAGAGTGGCAAAGGCTTCAGCCAGCTCAGCTTCCTCCTCAGCCTCCTCCTTCGCATACTCCTCAGGTTCCTCAGCCATTGTTATGTCGTCGTATTCCGCCCCCTCCGGCCTTCTCGCGGCTTTCTTCGCCCCTACAGGGTAGGGTTTAAAGACGTCTATGTACCATGGTTCCGGCTCGACGACGACGGCTGGCCTGGATGTGGCTGTTGAAACGGTTAGTTGAACGTTGTTCCAGTCTTCACGTGTTCCGTTTCTTATCGCCGCGTTGGTTCTAACCGTCGCGTTTCCGTCCTCGATGTTAACGTCGTAGACCGGATTCCACGACGCGCCTCTTGTCTGATAGGTCACCTCCAGCTCGAACTCCGACCTCTCAGACGCGCTCAGTGTGACCTCCACAACGTATATCTGCTCGGTTTTCTTCTCACTGTACTTCTGAATATTGTTCGTCACTATCTCAAGCTCGTCTTCCACTTCCTTAAGCCTACTCTTCCTCTCCCTAACCGTCTTTTTGAATTCGAGTATTTTCTCCGACGTGAGCGTTTCCATCTCCGTTAGAGTGTTTATGCCGCTCTCCCCGGCCGAGTAGAACTTGGGAAAGACCGCCATGAACCTGTCAACAAGCTTCGAGAACTGTTCAACCCTCTTCTCATAGAACTCAATCTCCTCCTGAATCTCAGCCTGCTGCCTTTCAAGTTCCTCCTTCCTCCCGAGAAGAGCAGCCAGGTCCCCCTCAGGTAGAAGTTCCCTCCAGAGGGGATACACACTAACGTTCGACAAGGCACCTCGTCCTTTACCCTTAACCCTAACCGACTCGGTGTCAATGTACGGGGTTAGAACCTCAAACCTAAGGACGTGAGTCCCAGGTTCAAGAACAGTCTCAGCCACACGGGTGACTCTCGCTCCATCCCGAAAAACAGTCACCCGGTCAACCTCAGAATCAGTAAACTTAACAGCCACGTTCTCACCACACCTGATAGTACTACTCTAGATAATATATATCATTCGAAAGTTTTAATGTTTATGAACTGGGAGAACGCGAATCTATGCTGAAAGAAAAACCTTTTTGGTTTGCTCATCGGAAAGGTTAGTTTCATGAGGAACTAAAATAAGAAAAGGAGGAAGGAAGGTTGAAAGAAGGAACGGTGGGGGGTATTTTTCCTTTCGACGCTGAGACTTTAAACCTCCGCACACTATACCCTGTTCCCGTTTGTGTTTAATTGCCGGATTTTAGCAGACTCGTTGGGTTTGGCTACCTGTCGTGGTCCGCGGGGGCGTTGTCCATGCTCCAGTATATTACCGGCACGTCCGCTATGTTCACGTTTTTCAGAAGTTTTGGAAGGAAGATGAGTATGGACTCGAAGGTCGGCCCCCTTACCTTTACTCTGTACGGGTTTTTACCTCCGTCGCTCACCGCGTGGAAGCACAATTCTCCGCGCGCGCTCTCCACACACCGGATCGCTTCGCCCTCGGGTATCGCTGAGAACGCCTTCAGCTTCTTTCCGTTTTTCATCTTCGGCTCCGCTACGCTTCCTCCCGGCAGCCTGTCCAGAGCCTGTTCTATGATTCTGAAGCTTTCCTCCATCTCCAATCTCCTGCAGAGCGTCCTGTGGTAAGCGTCCCCCTCAGTGGCAGTCGGCACTTCGAAGTCCAAGTCCCCGTACGCCTCGTACGGGACCTTCTTCCTAATGTCAAAGTTCACTCCGCACCCTCTCAGGTTGGGTCCGACGATCCCGTGCTTCTCCGCAGTCTCCGCCGTAAACCTACCTATACCCATCGTTCTTTTCCTGAATATTCCGTTGTCGAAACAGAGCTTATCGTAGAGCTCCAGCCTCTTCTTCATGTACGCAATCGTCTCATCCGCCAGGTCCTTAAAGTTCGGCTTAATGTCGCGCCGCACGCCGCCCGGAGTGTTGTAAATTTGGTATACCCTACCCCCGGTCATGTGCTCGAGAAGAAGCAGTATCTTCTCCCTGTCTCCCCAGAGTATCCTGGGTATCGCCTCGAGGCCGGCCGCCCCGGCGATTAGACCTATGTTAAACAGGTGGCTTTGTATCCTCGACAGCTCAGCCTGTATCACACGCAGGTACTTCGCCCTCCTCGGCGGTTCAATACCAGCTATTTCCTCAACGGCCTCACAGTACCCAATCTCGTAGGGCGCACCGTCAAGCACGTTTATCCGCTGAACTATCATTATGTTCTGAACCCACGTCCTGTACTCCATCAGCTTCTCGAAACCCCTGTGCAGGTACCCCGGGTAAACCACCGCCTCCTTCACCGTTTCACCAACCGTATTCAGTCCCATGTGGAAGTTGGCTGAAGACGGGTGCTGCGGCCCGAACGGGATAAAGCATCCTTCCTCCGCGCCAGTAACCTTTTCCTCCTTAATCTCTGGAATCTCCAAACGTTTCTTGGCTCCAACCCTCTCCTCTTTTCCAGTGTACCCGTTCTGAATAGCGTGTATCGCGTGCACAACAGCGACACCAATCGGCTCGGGCCTGGGTGGGCAGCCAGCGATCCAAATGTCCACCGGAATGTACTCGTCTATTCGCTTAATTGTGTTGTAACTGTCCCAGTAGGTTCCACCAGTCATTGGACAGTTCCCGAGCGCAATGACCCACTTTGGCTGCGGCATCTGCGAATATATCTGCATAATTCTCTTCACGGTCTTTACTGTAACATAGCCGCCTACAATGAGCACATCTGCATGTCTCGGCGTGTGCGCCATCAGCAGCCCGAAACGTTCCATGTCAAACCCGCTGCTAAGCCACGGAACAGCCTCAATAAAACAGCACCCTGTGAAGTAGAAAGTGATCCAAAGGCTCCTAGACCGGGCCCAGCTCACGATGCCCTTAATCTTCGGCGGCTCTGGGTGTTCAAGCTCCGGAACCTGAGCCAGCTTCTCCGGAGGATATACCAGAGTCTCATTATTCATAGTCAACAGGAACGGGAAGTTGGTGAGCTGGAGAGCCCCGGTTGGGCATATCTCGGCGCACAGACCACAGAAGCAGCACTTTCGAAAGTCTATCTGCGGCTGAAGAACCTTCTCACCGTCTTTCTCCCTCTCAACCATCTCTATCGCCCTGTTCGGACAAACCTTAGCACACAGGCTACAACTCTTACAAGTTTCTGGATTATAGAGCTGCCTCCCCCTGAAACTCTCCGTGAGAGGTGGGTTCGGGGGGAAATCGTAGGTTATAGCCTTGCTTCTGAGCAGCTTGGCTCCCGCCCTGAGCGGGTTCAAAACACCCTTAACTCTTTCCAGCATTCAGTCACCTCCTAGTATTCGGGCCACGTCAACCCGTACTCTTTCTTAACTTCTTCCCTCCAGTCAAACTCTTTTCTGAACGGAGGAATACGCGGCGGATCCTCAAGAAATAGCGGCTTCAGCATATTGTTCCCGTCGAAGGTGATTCCAAACATCTCCCACGCTTCTCTCTCGTGCAGCTCAGCGTTCTCCCAGAGCGTCGACAGGCTGGGGAGCGTGGCGGCGTCCCTCGGGGTCTCTGTCGCTACCTTCGCGTATAGGTTATCCTCAGAATTGTAGACTAGGAAGTACACCTCGTACACTCCCTTGTCTATCCAGTCCACGGCGGAGATCGTTATCAGCCTCCTGAACCCCTGCTCCTTGAGATACTTGGCTGTTTCCAGATAGTTCTCACTCTTAACCCTTACGTAGAGAATGTTACCTTCACTCCGTTCCTCTGCCTGGAATCTCGTTTTTAAACCTTCCAAAAGTGGTTTTCTAACAACGTACTTTGCGGAGCGAGACTTCATCTCCGTTAAGGCCTCCTTCGATTTTTTTTGGTATTTACAGGGAACCTACCTGTTGAGGGTTCTCTGCTACTCGCGGATACGCAGGTATTTTGCATCTGCACAATATTTATATACCAAAACGAATCGTGTAACTTCTATATTAATTTAGCTGTTCCTCAACCTCAATTTAGGAATATTCGAAATATGATTTAGAATTTCCTAAAAGAAATTGTTTATACAATCAAACATTCCCCGATGAAAAATTAGAGGTATCTCTCATGCCACTGACCCCAAATTAACCGCAAAAATTTTGGAGGACAATCCAAAGTGGACGAATCTGGTTTTGAACCGAAAATAATCGCTCTAACTTGTAACTGGTGCGCCTATGCAGGAGCCGACATGGCCGGAGTGAGCAGAATGCAGTATCCACCCAACGTCAGGCTGATTAGGTTGATGTGTTCTGGCAGAATAGACCCGCTTTTTGTATTAGAGGCACTGATGAAGGGAGCGGACGGTGTTCTCATCAGCGGTTGCCACATCGGAGACTGCCACTATATTCGGGGGAACCTCTACACAAGGAGAAGATTCACTATGTTAAGGAAGCTGCTCGAAACCATCGGCATAAATCCAGAGCGGCTCCGCTTGGAGTGGGTGTCCGCATCGGAGGGCGGCAGGTTCGTTGAAGTGGTCACAGACTTTGTTGAAAAAATCAAGGAGCTTGGTCCAAACAGGATAGAGTCACAAACCGACTAGCTTGATGGAGGAGTTCCGATGGTTGAGTCCTTCGAGTATGTTCCCACTGTTTGCCCGTATTGTGGCTGCGGGTGTGGAATGTACCTCGTTGTTAAGGATGGCAGGATAGTCGGCACAGAGCCTTGGAAGGATCACCCCGTGAACGAGGGTAAGAACTGCCCGAAGGGAAGAAACGCTTACGCCTTCCTGTACAACGAGGGCAGACTCAAAACACCACTCATAAAGAAGAATGGAGACTTCAAAGAGGCTTCTTGGGAAAAGGCGTTAGAACTTGTTGCTGAGCGGCTAAAAGCTGCGGACGGCGATTCAGCTGGCTTCATCAATTCTGGTAAAATATTCAACGAGGACCTGTACGTGTTTCAGAAGTTTGTAAGAGTGGTTATGAAAACGAATATGATGGATAACTGTTCACGATTCTGCCACTCCACCACCGTTCCAGCCCTGGTTTCCACCGTTGGTTCGGGTGTCATGCCCACTTCTTTGTTAAGCATAGAGAGAGCAGACTGCATAATGGCAGCGGGGTCCAACACGCAGGAGACTCATCCGCTCATATTCCACAAGTTCATAAGAGCAAAGCAGAGGGGAGCGAAAGTCATTGTTATAGATCCTCGGAGAACCGTGACAGCAAGGAACATCGCGGATATTTTCTTGCAAATCAATCCCGGCTCGGACGTGGCTCTGATAAACGGTATGATGAAGACGATCATTGAGGAAGGCTTGGAGGACAAGGAATTCATAGAGAAGAGAACCCGGGGATTCCGAGAGCTAAAAAATTATTTGTCATCCCTACAGATGAGCGAAGTAGAACGGATAACGGGTATACCCGCGGACATGATCAGGGAGGCTGCCCGAACATACGCAAACGCTGAAACGAGTTTCATATGCTTTAACGCCGGAATCACCCAGCACTCAACAGGTGTGGAAAACATAAAAGCCCTCGCCGACCTCGCTCTGCTAACTGGCAATTACGGAAAACCGGGTGCGGGAGTGAGTCCCTTTAGAGGGCACGGAAACGGTGAGGGATTCGGGGACATGGGGCCCCTTCCGGTTTTTTACCCCGGGTTTAAGCCCGTGAACGAGGAAACTGCAAAACTTTTCGAGGAACTTTGGGGTGTAAAGGGGCTTCCCTCAAAGCCTGGCATGCCCTACATGGACATTCTTGAAAAATGCAGTGTTCTGTATATTGTGGGAGGTAATCCTATGGTTTCTGCTCCCGACACCAACCGAGTGAGGAAAATTCTTGAAAGTAAGGAGTTTCTGGTAGTGCAGGACATTTTCCTCACGGAAACCGCTGAGCTTGCGGATGTGATTCTACCAGCTGCAACATGGGTTGAAAAGGGCGGAACAATGACTGGTATCGATAGGAAAGTGCAGAGAATAAACAAGGCGGTTGAACCGCCCGGAGAGGCGAAGCCCGACTGGCAAATACTCTGCGACCTTGCAAAAGTTATGGGCTATGGGGAATACTTCAACTTTAACTCCACCGAAGAGATATTCGAGGAGATAAGGAAGTGTGTACCTCAATACCATGGAATAACCTATGAGCGGTTGAAGAAGGCGGGGGGAATTCAGTGGCCCTGCCCCTCCGAAGACCACCCGGGAACGGAGACGATGTTCGTGGAGAAGTTCGCGACGGAGGACGGTTTCGGCCACTTTCAGGTTGTGGAGTACAAGCCCCCCCTAGAGGTTCCAGACGAGGACTACCCGTACGTGTTCATGAACGGGAGAACTCTGTTCCACTTCCACACCGGCACAATGACGAGAAGGACGAGCAGGCTTCATAACGAGCAGCCGGATGGTTTTGTTGAAATAAACGCGGAGGACGCCGAGAAGCTTGGAATAAGAAGCGGAGACAGGGTGGTGCTGAGGTCGAGGCGTGGAGAAGTGAAAGCGTTCGCCAAGGTGACCAAGAACATTCAACAGGGCGTTGTGTTCATGCCCTTCCACTTTTCGGAGTGCGCCGCGAACTTCCTGACGGGTCCCACGGCGGGTCCCCCCTCCAGGATGCCCGAATTCAAGTACACCGCGATCAAAGTGGAAAAGGTGGTGTGAAAAATGATAGGTGACATGTACCTGGCTTGGTCCTCGGACGAGGAGACGCTCAAAAAGGGAGAATACGGAGGGGTGGTCACCACCCTGCTCAAGTTCGCACTGGAAAACAAGATTGTGGACGCCGTCCTAACCGTGAAAAAAATGGACGGAAACAGGTACGACGGTGTCCTAACCCTCATCACCAACCCCGAAGAAGTGATCGAGTGCGCCGGTGCGCTCCACTGCGCCCCCCTCAACATTGCCAGAGCCCTGAAAGAATATCTAGACGGCTCAAAGGATATGCGGATAGCGGTCACGTGTAAACCCTGCGATGCACGCGCAATCATAGAACTGGTGAAGAGAGAGCAGATCAACATTGAGAACCTAGTGCTAATAGGACTGAACTGCACGGGAACCCTCCTACCCAGAGTCGCGAGAAGAATGTTTGAGGAAATATACGAAGTAAACCCCGACGATGTGGTGCGAGAGGACATAGACGAGGGAAAACTCATAATAGAACTCAGAGACGGAACCAGAAAGGAAAAAGACCTAGACAGCCTAGAGGAGGCGGGCTACGGCAGAAGGGAGAACTGCAGAAGATGCGAAATCAGCATCCCCCGAATGGCCGACCTGGCGTGTGGAAAGTGGGGAACCATGGGCAAAAAAGCCACATTCATAGAGGTCTGCACCGAAAAAGGATCACAACTCCTAGACGAAGCGATCAAAGCCGGTTACCTCCAAGTCGAAACACCAACCAGAGAAGCTCTAGACGAGAGAAGCAGAAAAGAGAAGGAAGCCCTAGACCGCTCCAAAAAGTGGCAGGAAAAGAACTTCAACGAGTTAAAGGGCTTGAACTACGAGGAGAGGCTAAACTACTGGTTCAACCACTTCGACAGATGCATAAAATGCTTCAGCTGCAGAGACGCCTGCCCAATCTGCTACTGCGTTGAATGCCGCCTCGAAGTAGACCGAAACTTCATACCCGGCGGCGAGCTGCCACCAGACAAACTCTTCCACCTAACCAGACTCGCCCACGTCGGAGACTCCTGCGTCAACTGCGGCCAGTGCCAAGACGCATGCCCCATGGAGATACCCATCTCGAAACTGTTCCACATGCTCAACAAGGAACTCAGCCCACTCTTCGAATACGTGCCAGGCAGAGCCGCGGACCAGCTACCCCCACTAACCGTGGTCACAGACGAGGAGCTGCGAGTGGATGAACCCTACCTCTTCCTGAAAAAGGAATCCACCTAGGAAAACCAGCAGCGCCCCGAAACATTCCAGAGACTAGAAATCCCCCACCAGAAAGGGTGGAAACCCTCACCCCCCTTTCATTACACTCCTCCCCGGAAAAAATAAAAAGAAAGAAGCGTGTGTTTGTTCTTCTTGGTTAACCCAGCTGGCCCTTACACTGGTTCGAAGGCCCCTATTTTCTCCAGGTGGTCGAGCATTCTGAGATAAAGCCCGTCTCTCTTTTTGAGGATCTCCTCCTCGCTCCGCCCCCCGTAGTCATAAATACCCTTCGAGGTCTTCGCTCCCAAGTGTCCCTGCCTCACCTTCTCCTCTATTAGTGGGTGGCTTATCCCATAGCTCTTAAGCACATCACGCACCACGTCAAGGCCCGTGAAGTCGTAGGTCTGAACCACCCCCACTATCGGGAGCCTAATGCCCAGGCTGGTCTTCACAGCGATGTCTATGTCCTCAGGCGTCGCCCAGCCCTTCTCCAAAATCTCAAGCACAGCAAGGCCGATGGAGTTCTGAATCCGGTTCACGATGAAGGCGCGTACGAACTCCTTCAGAACCACGGGTCTCTTACCAAGCCTCTCCATCAGCTCAGCAGCAAAGCTGA
>JAUQYY010000065.1 GCA_030587505.1 Candidatus Sigynarchaeota archaeon | reverse complement strand
CCTCTCTTCGGCTTTTGTGGAGTTTATTTCTCCGTTTCTACTGCTTCGCGTTTTTTAGGATGTGTTCGATGAGAAGGTCGGCTATGGGTACCCCTGTTGCTTGGTATAGGCCCTTCCAGGTTGGGGAGGAGTTCACCTCGATTATTACTGGCCCGTTTGGACCCTCGAGTATGTCCACCCCTGCGTATTCGCATCCTAATACTTTTGCCGCCTTTATGCTCAGTTCCTCCAGTTCGGGTTCCAGTTTGCAGGCAACCGGTTTCGCCCCCTGAAAGATGTTGGTTTTCCACGAGTTGGAGACCCTGTACATCGCCGCCACCACCTGTTCTCCGATTGTGAAGGCGCGTATGTCCCGGTTTCCGTGCGGAATGAACTCCTGCATGTAGATCACGAGGTTGGAGAAGGCGAGGTTGTTGAATACTCTCGCGGCTGTTTCCAGGTCTGTTACTCGAGTTATTCCCTTCCCCTGAGAACCGAAAAGGGGCTTAACAACCGCATCACCCATTTCTTGGAAGGCTTTTAGGGCTTCGAACTCGTCCTCGGTGACGAAGCAGCGAGGAGTGGGCAGCCCTGCTTCCTCCAAGAGGGCTGAGGCGTAAAACTTGTCGCTGGCCCGCTCTATGGCTGAGGGAGGATTGTATATTCGCATGCCCAGGCGCTGCAACCTGTGGAGAGCGTCCATTCGGAGTATCACCTGTTCCAGGGAGCCAAGGTTGAAGCCTCTGAAGATGAGAGCGTCCAGTTCCAGCAAGTTTAACCCCTCGAAAACCGCAGGAGTCGCGGAGACGCCGAGGAGTAGTTTCCTCATCGGAATCAGGTGGGTTTTGATGTTTCTTCTCTCGGCGGCCTTAACCAGTTGGGGCACCGCGAAGCCTCTTTCTCCTCCTTCTGTTAGGATGCCTATCATACCTTCACCCTAAGGGAATATGTATCCTCCCTTTTTATAAAGATACATTAAGCCTCCAGCCCGGCTGGGAGAAGTAGGTGGGCAGACTCGCGGACACCGCGTAGTCTCCTCAAAAAATGGATAGATTATACTTTCATTATACTTTCATGCGTTTGCCTAATAGAGAGTTTTTTAGGATTCGTAGTAGTGAGTATCGGTCCTCGTAGTTTTCTGTTATGTAGTCCATTTTCTCCTCCAGGTTTTTCTTCATTTTTTCAATCGTTTCCATCAGGTGGCTCTGGGATTCTCTAAATTCCTTTACCCAGTGGTGTTGGCGGCCCTCGCTCTGGAAGGGCCACCTGTCCTTTTCGATGAGGGAGCAAATCTCGTTAAAGATGCTCATCGGAACGATTCTGATATCGTGAATGTTTTCGGTGTTCTTCGCCCGGATTAGGTCTTCGAGTTCGTAGCTGTGCTTTTTGTCCAGTACCCGTCCGCTGTAAAAGTCTGAACTATAGGCGTCGTAGAGCTTTGCCTCGATTATGCTGAGCTCCTGGTCGTCCATCTCTAGTTCCCGCCGCCTCCTTTTCAGAACGTCACGGATATAGAAGCGGAGAACTTTTCCAGCCTCCAGGTACAGGTGAAAGTATTCCCCGACCTTCTGGGAGAAATCCGTGATCAAATCGGTTAGGTCCTTCGGAGCTCTGCGCTTAACGCTGTGGGGGAGAGCCGCCCAAGAGTGCAGTGGGTTCTCCAGGTTTCCTTCAATCCGCCTCGGAAGCTGGTAGGTTTCTATGTTCTCTCTGATTTTTTCAATCTCGTCGTAGAGAGGCTCGTATATTTCGAGCTTGTTTTTCACCGCCAGTTTGGCTTCTCTCTCATACCCCCTCAAAAATAGGTCCAGTACTATCGCGATAACACCCCCCACGACCGCGCCTATGATTACGCTGAGAATAATCAGGGGGTAATTTACTCCAAAGTCCATCGGTCTCACTACACTCGAAACCTGTTTATTATTTAAACCGGGCAAAAGACACTGAAAAATATTATTATTCACCAATCATCAAAAAGTATAACCAAACACTATAGGAAACCCATAAAGATGTGAAATGTTAGCTAACGCACCCTCTCCCAGAAATTTTGAATTCCGAAGCGTGTCTGTAGAAAGATTTTATAGTGGGTTTCACTCAAATTCTAGTAAGATCCGGGAAGATACTATTGTTAGGAGAGGAGCAAAACCCGTCTTTTTTGGCTCTCGGATGTTGGTAGGGTGGTCTGGTTTGATTGTTGAATCCGTCAGGGTTAGATTGGAGGACGAACTTACGCTAATCAACCGTCTCATTTCAGACGTTAGGCGGGAACTGAGAGAGGGGCATGATGAGAATCTCAGCTCTATGCTTGTGCGCCTGGAAAAGGCTCGAGGACAGTTGGTTAGGGCACTCATATACGCTAACGAGGACTTTGAGATACTCCCAAAATGCAGAGACAACCCGGACTACATATTCGTCCTAAACCTTTTTGTAAAGTATCTTGAACCAGAGGAGTTCATACGTGACTTCAGCTTCGGAGATTTTAGGGTTGACCTGCTAATCAGAGAAGGAAACGCCTGGGGTTTCCTCTGGGTGGTTAATGAACCTGAAGAGTGCCTCAGCATAACAAAAAGCCTTCGCGAATTTCTCGAAGCACTGAAGAACACCAAGAAATCAGACCCAATCATGTACAAGCTCAAAGTTCAGGAGAGGGAGGGCACACCGTTCAGAGTGATCTTCGGATTCACAAAAGAGGTTCCCTTGGACCTTCTTGAAGAGGTGCAGAGCCAGTCTTGGGAGAGCATAACCATGCAGTTCTACCTAATAGACCTTGAAAAGTTCCCCCACATGTACGTCGAGCCCCTCATCTAAAAGAAAAAAAGCAACACGAACCCACAATCCCCCCACTCCAATAAAGAAATACGCAGGACAATACACATTTCGTACTCTTTTTGGCTGGTAGCACTTTTAAGAATAAAATTAAATATCATTGATACTTAGCTCTCATTATTCATCAGGGTGTGAACCAACTCGACGCGGAGATACAATTGGAAAGAAACTACAACATGGTGTTGATTGGAGTCGGAGGGCAGGGCATCGTACTGGCCTCGGACATTTTAGCCATGGCTGCCCTCGAGGAAAACCCGGAAAACAGGGTGAGAACCTCGCAGCTTAAGGGTATGAGCCAGCGCTCCGCCTCCGTGATTGTTCACCTCAGGTTCGGTCCAACCGTGGACAGCCCCCTGGTTGCCAGGGGCTCGGTGGATGCGTTGCTCTCACTCGAACTATCAGAGGGACTACGCTACCTGGATTACTTGAATGAGGATTCTCTGGTGATCATAAACAATGAGATTAACATTCCACCTGTTGCTTTCAGGGGGCGAAGAGTGAACGTGGACCCGACCCAGTGCTACGGCTGCGGAAACTGCGTCTCGTCCTGCCACATAAACTACTACTTCACACTGGGTAACAATCCGCTCGTTTTCAGCGGACTGGCCTCCAGGGTGATTAGTGGAAAGTGCGTTATTCTGGATTCTTGCACCGGCTGCGGTCAGTGCCTTTCCGCCTGCCCAAGGTCTGCAATTGGACTGTTGGAGGAAGTGTCGTACCCAGAAATGAGCCAGATTATAAGCGCGTTGGAAGGGGTTACAAACAATGTGTTCATAGTTTCAGCAACGGATATGGCTAGAGAGCTGGGTAACCCGAGAGTGGCGAACGTTTTGCTGCTCGGAATACTAATGGGCACCGGAAAGGTGCCCCTGAGCGTTGAAACAGTGGAATCATGCATATCCAAGCTGGTTCCAGCCAAACTCGTGGACATTAACCTGAAGGCTTTTCAGGCGGGTGTTCGAAAAGGACAAGAAATCTCCAAGAACTCCTGATTCGAAAAGATTCAGGGAAACGCAACCAAACACTACCCTTCTTTTTGAGGGTAGTACACATGGGTGGTTGTTGATGGCTTTAAGGGTCAGGAGCACTAAGCTAAGGAGAGGAAGGATGGATAGGGATGGATAGACCCGTGTTTGCTTTGGATTCTCCGGGTACGCGTGTAATCATGTTGGGAAACGAAGCCATAGCGCGTGGAGCCTTTGAGGCGGGGGTTAGAGTCGCGGCGGGGTATCCCGGAACCCCGGCAACCGAAATTATTGAGACCCTCGCCAAGATATCCAAGTTTTATCCCGACATGTATGTGGAGTGGTCGATTAATGAGAAGGTTGGCTTCGAAACCGCGTTCGCAGCGTCTATGTGTGGGGTTCGCGCAACGGCGTGCATGAAGCACGTGGGGTTAAACGTTGCGACGGACAGCTTTGTAACCGCGTGCTACGCCGGCGCTAGAGGCGGCTTCGTTCTTGTTAGCGCCGACGATCCGGACTGCCACTCGAGTCAGAACGAGCAGGACAACCGCCAGCTTGCCAAACTTGCTTTCTGCCCTGTTTTTGAGCCCTCGAACGCCAACGAGGCGAAGGAGATGGCCAAGTTTGCCTTCGACTTTTCGGAGGAATACAAAACCCTAGTGATGCTCCGCACCACCACCCGGTTGAGCCACTCTCAGCAGGATGTCGTGCTCGGAGAAATTTCACCACCGAAGAAGGTCGGTAGGTTTGACCACGATAAGAGCAGGTGGACGTTTCTACCCTCAAACGCTAGGACTCAGCGGAAAGTCATGCTGAAAAGAATGGAGAAAATAAGAGCCGCAGTGGAGTCAAATCCTTTCAACAGGATGACGGAGTGCGAGAATTCAACAACAGGTATCATCGCGACGGGCATATCAAACACGTATGTAAGTGAATATCTCGAGAAGAAAAACCTGGAGGACAAGGTTTCCTACCTGAAGCTGGCCACAACGTTTCCACCCCCGAAAAAGCTTATCTGTGAGTTCACGTCCAACCTGGACCGTGTCCTAGTGGTGGAGGAACTCGAACCGTTCGTAGAAGAGTACGTTAACATATATGCTAAGGAGTGCAATCCAAGCCTGGAGATAGTCGGCAAGAAGCTCCTCCCCCAGAACGGGGAGTTAACCCCGGAAATCGTCACAAAAGCGATAAACACTTTCCTTGGTATAGGCGGTCAAACCCTCACAAAACCGGGTGGAAACACTCAAGAGGTGAGGGCGCCACCCCGCCCTCCGGTTCTGTGTCCAGGATGCCCGCACAGAGCCTTCTTCTACGCGTTGAAAGTGGCTGAAAAAAGGAGTGAGACTAGGTTTATTTACAGCTCGGACATAGGGTGTTACACCCTGGGGTTCTATCCACCCTTGGAAACGATTGAAACGTGTCTTTGTATGGGTGCCAGCATAGGTATGGCGAACGGCTTTGCGAAGGCGGGCGACGACAGCCCCATCTTCGCCATTCTGGGCGACTCCACATTTTTCCACTCGGGGATACCCGCCCTGGTCAACCTGGTCTACAACAAAAGCAACGTGATTGTCGTCGTCCTCGATAACGGCACAACAGCAATGACCGGGCACCAACCCCACCCCGGGACGGGTTCCCGCATCGACGGCTCACCGTCTCCCACTATACGAATCGAGAAAATCGCCGAAGGATGTGGTGTGAAACACATCAGAATCGTCGACCCTTACGATCTTGGAAACACGGTCAACGCGATTCTAGAAGCCGTTTCGTTCAGGGATGGCCCAGCACTGATTATTTCCCGCCGAGAATGCTCCCTCGTGAATCTCCGCAGAAAGAGAAAAACGGGAGAGAGGATAAGAGTATACGAGATTGAAGAGAGCAAATGTACCAAGTGCCGGCTCTGCGTCTCCACCCTAGGATGCCCCGCCTTCCTCACCGAGGGGGACAAGATAGAGATTTCACCAAACCTGTGCGTGGGCTGCGCGGTGTGCGAGAAAGTCTGCCCAGAGAAAGCCATCGTGGAAAAACAGGAATAGTTTCTGCACCGAGGTTAAATAAACCAAAAATCGGTAAAAACTCAAAGGTGTGAAGATTACACAATTCGAAGAAAAAGTGGATGATTCATTTCTTTTGCCCTTTCTTTTCAGCGTTTTTTTCGAAGTATTTTTGGATGAATTCTACTATTTCTTTTGTGGGGGTTCCAGGCCCGTAGATCTTAGCTACTCCCAACTCTTTTAGCTTCTCGATATCTTCCTTTAAAACTATGGTTCCCCCGGCGAGCACGAGGCGATCTTGTAGTCCACGCTCTTTCATCAGTTTGAGGACGCGTGGTATAAGAGTCATGTGTGCGCCGCTGAGGATGGATAGCCCTATGACGTCAACGTCCTCCTGTATTGCTGCCTCGACTATCTGTTCGGGTGTTTGGTGGAGCCCGGTGTATATTACCTCCATCCCCGCGTCCCTCAGCGCCATTGACACAACTTTGGCTCCCCTGTCATGTCCGTCTAGTCCTGGCTTAGCCATTAAAAAGCGAATCTTACGCTTTTTGGACATGATCATCACCATTAAAGGGTTTACTGCTCCATCTTAAACCACCTTTCTCCAATAAAAGGAGGTAGGAGTATTCCCTTCTCTAAGCGATTCGTAAGACTATATAAGTTTAACTATAAAAATTCATGGCACGGTGTAGTAAGTATGTATTTTATTTTTATGGGTTTGTTGGTGGTTTGTCTATCTCCCTTTTTGAGCCTTGATTCCCGGAAAGAAGCCCCCATAAATCTCCCTTCACAACCGCTAAAACACATACACCCCCTCAAAAAACAATACATATTACATCGTGCCATTCATTAAATGGTGGTTGACGAATAGAAGCGTTTTTTGGATGCTCCTTGGACTGGAAAGCCTGATCCCGATTGATAATATAAAAGAGAGGGGAGTTTAGTCCTTTGAAATTTCTCGGAATATCACTCTTCCTAGGGCGCGCCAGACATCTCTCATCTTGCCTCCGAGTGCTTTTGTGGCTTCCTCTACCGTTTTTTCTAGTTCCTTGTCTCCGAGCTTCTCGAGTCTTGTCTTGTCGTACTCTTCATCCACACTCATAATCAGCTGGTCTGGTTCTCTCACACATTTGAGGTTTCTCTGTTTGATTAGGTTTTCCAGCCTGTTTAAGATTTTTTCCGAGTCCTGTTCGTAGATTCGGTAACCCTCAGCAAGAACGTGTGCCCTCGAGAGTGACAACTGATCGATTTCGGACTTGATATCGTCTAAGTATTCCTGCCACTTTTCCTTTAAACTATCAACGGTGACGACTTCCTCCCACCTGAAACGAATCTTTGAACCCTCTTCGGCTACAGAAACATGTTCATCCTTTATTTTGCTCTGAATTTTTTCAAGTAAGGACATTTTCCTCATTCCCTTTTTCCGTGTTTGTATCAAACTGTGTCTAACCAGCTTTACTATTTCCTATTCTATTAAAGGTTTCTGCTAAATAATGTCGAAGGAAACATCAAAAACGGAAAAAAACCGGTAGAAAATAACAGAAAACGGAATAAACTACACCGGTTTAAAATCGATTTTGGCAATTTGCTTCCCTAAATCAGCAAAAACGATGGAGAAAAATTTCACAAAAAGAAAGCCAGCTTTCACTTAGCCTGATTGAGAGCTTCGTTCACAAGACCATCAGCCACGGAGAGCAGCCCGGTGTTTCTGGGAAGATAAGTGTACTTCACGGCCTCGAACTCTTTCTCTAAACCCTTAACCCGGAGAAATAATTGGCGCAGGTTGCTGCTTCGCACTCTGTATTCCCCGTTCAACTGCTTAACGAGAAGCTCACTGTCGAGAAAACAGTGTACCCTGCCCCGCGAATGGGTTAACGCGCACTCCAGAGCCCTAATGAGAGCCATATACTCGGCCTGATTATTCGTCCCGGTTCCGATACACTCACCATGTCGGCATAAAATCTCACCCTCACCGCTGCACACCACAAAGCCGATAGCGGAGGGGCCCGGGTTCCCCCTCGAGCCGCCATCACAATAAACCAGAAGGTCAAAACCACCGTTCACAGAACCAACTCCGGCTCAGTTTCACACACCTTAATTCTGTCAACATCCTTATTAGTTGGATAGGAATGCTTATATTTCAACTCTATCAAGATTCGTGTAAAGCCAACACAATCCGCGGTTCCAACAGTTAGAGTTTACTTCAACACATCCACCCCGTCTGAACCGCATAACACTATCCAAACGAGCAGAATGCGAAGGAGGGTGCAAAACTGGTTGAAAAAAGTGAAGAGAACGAAGCCGGTAACGGTTTCGGTGAGCGACCAGAGCTCGAATTCGATAGGGGTGATTTGACACCCTTTTTTGAAGCGAGAAGCATCGCCATAATCGGAGCGGTTAAGAGTGAATGGTTCGGGGGCCTTGTGACGCTTAACAACCTGAGAAAAATGGGATACAAAGGAAAAGTCTACTTGGTGAATCCCTCCCACCGAGAGGTTAAGGGAGTTAAGGTCTACCCGAACATCAAGGAAACGCCGGGCGCGGTAGACCTGGCCGTGATTATCACGTCTTCAAAGGCTGTGCCTAGCATAGTGAGAGACTGTGTGGAGAAAGGGGTGAGGGGCGCGGTCATCGTGGCGGATGGCTTCGCGGAGAGAGACGAGGAGGGAGCCAGGCTTCAAAGGGAAATCGTAGAAATCGCCAAGAAGACCGGAATAAGGCTTCTGGGACCAAACACCATCGGCACACTGAACCCCTACACGGGTCTAATAACAACACCCTACCTGATAGGGTATAAAACCGTCCGAAAAGGACACGTGGCGCTGGCAGCGCAGACCGGAATCATAGGCCCCCAGGCCTTCGACCTCGAAGGTATGCAGTATGGCGTCAGCAAGATATGCGACTTGAGCAATAAGTGTGATGTTAACGAAACAGACCTGCTGGAGTACCTTGAAGACGACCCTGAGACAAGGGTGATCGCAATGCACGTGGAGGACATCAAAGACGCTAGACGATTCCTAAGAGTGGCGAGAAGGGTTGTTAAGAAGAAACCGGTGCTCATATACAAGCCCGGGAAAACAGCTGAGAGTAAAAAAGCATTGGCTTCCCACACCGGTTCAGTTGCTGGCGACCACAAAATATATGAGGGACTCTTCAGGCAGGCGGGGCTGATTCAGGTTGACTCCTTCACGGAGCTGATTCAGATCGCCAAGGCGTTCGGATACCAGCCTCTTCCGTCGGGAAACAGGCTGGGTATAATCACGTTTTCGGGTGGAGCCGGAATAATGGCTATAGACACCGCCGTGGAGAACGGGTTAGTTCCCAGCAGATTATCTGAGGAGAGCGAAAAGAAACTGTTTAAAATCCACCCAACAGTGGTGGGTAACCCCTCGGACCTCGGCCCCGCCATGCCTGTGCTTCAGGACCCCTTCACACCCTACCGGAGGGCGATAGAGGTCTTCTTCCAAGATGAGAATGTTGACTGCCTGCTGGTTACCCTCTACGCCTTCCCCGGACTCCCTCCAGAACTCTACGTTAACACTCTCAGAGAGGCTGGAAGTACGGACAATAAGCCCGTTGTCGTTTGGATTTACGGTCCAAGCAACAGAAGCATTAGCGAGATTTGCAGGGCTCTCGAAGCCGCGGATTTCCCAGCCTACATAGATATTGAAATGGCCGTCAAAGCGCTGGGTGCAATGTATCGGTACACACAGATCAGATCAAAACTGCTCTCGCAAGAACCCGCTCCGGAAACTAACATGGGTTCATCCAGAAGATAAGCGACCAAGAAAAGGGTAACCACACGGCATCACAAGATTGTTCCTCGGAGAGCGGTCCTCATATGGGCACCGGGTTGAAAGAGTTAAAAAGGCCCAAACAATTTGTTATAACCGGGAGGAGTATCAATTCCTGATAGGCTAAAGGTGTTGAACGTGCCGGATGCGTTTTCTGAAAAGGTGTACAGGTGCCCTCTGTGCGGACACGAGTTCACCGAGGAAAAAGCCGAAAAGTGCATGTTGTGTCCCCTGGCGAGGACTTGTAATCTGATAATGTGCCCCCTGTGCAATTATGAATTCCCAAAAATACCAGTCAAAGGGTAAAAAGGAAGAAAACAAGTAGAACTTCACCTGTTTACAAACGGGTATCTCCAATCCTTGGTACTTCCGATTTGAGTGGTATATCATGTGAACTTTTGAGCGTCTCCGCTTGTCAGCTTTCTCTGGCCCCTTAAGTTTCGGGGGGCCTAGACCACCGGATAACTTTCCATTGAGGAAAAATCTTCTTTCAGTTTTAATATCTCGCAGATTCTACATATCTCCCGGGACAAGTTGACTTTTTCTTCCTCCCCGTTCGCGAGCTTGGCTGCGATTTCTTTAACGAATTTGACAACCTCGGGCTTAGATTTCAGCATCCGCTCGGTTGTGGCTCGCTTTGAGGAAAGATACTGACTTATTGCTGCCTGTGTTACACCGAGCCACTCGGCGATTTTCATCTGTGTGCACCCATAGTTTTCAGATAGCTCCCTAGCTATCATAGCCCGAAGGGAAGGGATAAAAAATTTGTTCACAATTTCACAAGGCGTTTTCACTCCGCATCACACCCATTTCCCCATT
>JAUQYY010000058.1 GCA_030587505.1 Candidatus Sigynarchaeota archaeon | reverse complement strand
GGCTAACGACCGTGGCGGGGTGAGCCGCCTTGGCGAGATTTCCACCCTTAATTGACGAGAGGTGTTTGCGCACAGCATTCATCGCGTTTATATCCGCCCCGCTCCTAAGCAGGACCGAGTTAATCTCTTGAAGGTCCTCCAGTAAAACTCCTTCCACGGGAAGCGGAATAAGAGCCGAGCCTCCGCCCGAAATCAGGCACAAAACCAGATCGTTTTCCTCAGCTCTCCTCACCATCTCCATCATTCTTTTGGCTCCCTTCAGTCCCCCCTCGTCTGGGACGGGGTGCCCCGCCTCCACCAGTTCGATTCTTGAGGTTCTAAACCTTTCCTTGGTGCCTCTGAGGATGTTTACGCAACCTTCGGTGATCCTTTCACCCAGAACGTCTTCCACGGCCTCCGCCATGGCACCGCTCGCCTTTCCTCCCCCGAGGACGTATATCCTGTTCAAACTTTCGAGGTCTAGAGTTTTTTCGTTGACTGTTAATTTGTCTCCCTTCAAAATGAGGTTTTTCTTCACAGCCGTCTTGGGATCGGCGGCTCTCAGAGCGGACTCGATTAAATCCAGCACTATCTTCCTGGCGAGTCTGTTTCTCCCCTCAGCCTTCTCAACTAGTTCATCATAGTTGTTAATCATGAGTGTTACCTAACCCGTAATTTCTTGTTGGTTCATGGATTTTAAGAAACCTTTAATAAAGCGAATTTAGTAGTATCCTCTTTCTGAGAAACACATTCCTGCGGTGGAACTCAGCCTTCTTCCCCGTTGGGTTATCCCTCACAAACCGGGCACTTGAGGGTATCCGCTTTGAGTCTTGTTACTCTTTTGTTTGAGAGACAGGTGGGACAGATGAGCAGCTCCGTGTGGCAGTTTGGGCACTCTCTCCCTGTGAGGCATTCGATGCAAAGTTCTGCCCCACACCCCGGGCATCTCAGACCATGGTTTCTACAAAAGTTTTTGCGATGTCTTCTGCATCGATACTTCGCCTTTTCCACGCAGTAGTCGCAAAATCTTGGCAATCTTTTTCCTCCGAATTTACCAGTGGACAAAATTTTTAATTTTATAACTTTGGATTGATTACGGCTTTCAGATACGTGTTGTGTAATAAGTATTTTATTTTTTTGTCGTCCCATGCAAAAGAGCTTTGTGTGTCTTCGAATGCGTGGTTAAGAAATTGAGTATCGTAACGAGATGTTGCTCTTCTCACGTTTTTTGGTCTACCTTTCTTAAGGTTTTGCTGAGGTTGCCACGACAAAGTATAAATATTTTATTCCGCTTGTTTAATTGAAGGTTCATCTAATTAATGGACATCTCTGTAAAGTTAGGTCTGTACCTTCCCTCTAGGATGTTTCAAAGGTGTCGCAATTGGAAGAAGAGGCTTACGAACTGGTTTTGGAAGCCGGTAGCAAGGGGTTGCTCCAGAGCGACCTGTGGAAAAAGCTCGGAGTCAACAGCCGTGAGGGTTCCCGCATCGCTGTCAAGCTCGAGAAGAAGGGTTTGGCCAGAAGAATCAAGGAGCTTTACAAGGGTCGTTGGACGTATCGCCTCTACGCCAACAAGGAGGAAGAGGTCCCGATAACCTGGAACACCCTGAACAATTGTCCGTGCTTCACCTGCAGGCAGATCACGCGATGCGGTGCGTCTCAGCCGATTTCTCCCGAAAAGTGTCAAAAGCTGACAAACTGGATAAGAAAACAGACCATGGACTTTTAGAAAAGGTTCCTCCTGTCGGAACCATTTTTATTCCCCATATCTTTTTCTGAACTTCTTAGCCACGATGTACATTTCGGCGCTGGTTTTCCTGGAGGCTTCCGGCTTAGTGGTCCTCACGAAGCCAAAATGCTGATGAATCTCCTTCAAGAATTCCGGATATTCGCTTCCCTGAAACGCTTTAATGACGAGCGTCCCCCCCTCTTTTAGAACTCTTTTGGCTATTTCGAGGGAGGCCCGAGCTAGGAATATCTGCCGCTCATGGTCTACGCTCCAAACGCCGCTCACCTTGGGTGAACAGTCGCTCAGCACGACGTCGAACTCTCTGGAAACCTCGAGAATTTTTCTCAGCGTTTCCTCCTCCAAGATGTCTCCACGAATAAAAGTAACACTATCGATGCTCGAAATTCCTTTAATGTCCACTCCGACAACAATTCCCTTCTCACCCAGCTCCTCTCTGGCTATCTGCAGCCACCCTCCCGGGGCGCAGCACAGATCCAGAACGGTCTTTGCGTCACGAAAAATTTCAAACTTCTTATTGAGCTGCTTTAGCTTGTATGCTGCGCGAGACCGGTAACCCTCCCTTCGAGCCTGATAATAGTAATGATCCTTACGCTTCAGGTCTTGTGCACGCTCCAAATTTATTAGTAATTTCTTCTTACTGGAAACTGAAATACAACGAATACATAAAGCTTCTTTCCATGCTTGATGACTGTTCAGCATATACAGCCGGTTGAGTACATGTTCCCGAATAATTTTTCGTCTTTTGAAAAATGTTTTCAAATATTTAAAGTAAGATTTTTAACCAAATACCTTATATCGTAAAGCGGACATTTGTCTAGGGTTAAGAAACTGTAACCCGGTATTGGTTGCGGTGAGTACCTTGACGGAAAGTGAGGAGTTCTACAAGGCCAAGATTTCTTCACTACTCAAACAGCGTATTCCACTAATCGAGGAGCTCAGAAAGCTGAGGGAAAGAGCGGAGGAGTACAAGCAGAAGAGGGACGAAAAAAATCGGGAAGTACAGATGATCTCTCAGCAAATAAGGGAACTGCGGGAGGAAAACGAGGAGGCGATCTCCAAGCTGAGCCAAATGAAGATGGAAAAAGAAAAACTATACGCAAAGGTTGAGGAACTCTCCTCTAAGATACGTGAACAGAAGGGCAAACTCAAACCTCTAAACTTTAACGGCGAACAGCTCAAAAAGAAAAGGGACGAGCTCGAGTGGAAACAACAAACAACCTCCATGTCACTCGAGGAGGAAAACGCGATAATCAAAAAGATAGAAGACATTGAAGAAAGATTGAAAGACTACGAGGAGAACCTTGAAATACTCAACAGCATTAAGCAGCTTAAAAGGGAAATGAACGAAACTTGGCAGAACATAGACTCCCTAAAGGAGAAGACGCAGGAGGAGTACGAAAAAAGCAAACCCCTGTTCGACCAGATTAAGATTCTCGCGAGGCTTAGAGACGAGCTGAGGGATTCTGCGGATATCGACCACAAAAACTACATCGAAGTATTCCAGAAAATAATCCATTGCGAGAATCAACTCACAAAAATAGAGGAGGAGATTTCTCTTTTCAAGGCTCAGCAGCTGAAACTGCAGCGGGAGAAGAGGGAGCGGGAGCTGCAGGAGAAAAGAAAGAGAGA
>JAUQYY010000056.1 GCA_030587505.1 Candidatus Sigynarchaeota archaeon | reverse complement strand
CACTGTCCCTGCTTTTTGCCCACCCACTCTGCGATGTTTCCCTCCTTTAGGGTGGGGCCGAGTTCGGTTACGCCCGGCTTGTCGAACTGCTCGTGGACTATGTCCCTCGCGAGTTCAAACATTCTTTCGTTGTCCGCCTCTATGCCAACCATCATCACGGGTTTCGTGAGCATAAGGTCTCTCCAGGGCTTCACCGTTTCTGTCAGCGTGTATATCATGACAACTGTTGAGGGAATAAGGGTTATGTCCGAAACCCCCCAGCTGCACCTGCGCTGGAGAGCGTGGGTTACCCTGACAACGAACTCGTAATCGTCCGGCACGACAAACGTGTACCCCTCCCTGTACTCTGGCAGCGGGTAGATCTTCATCGCCGCTTTGGTTTTGATGCCCATGGTTCCCACGTCACCCATGAAGAGGCCCGTGAAGTCGGGGCCCATACCCCACCTTGTGAAGGGCTTCTTAACGTACCTGCTTGCACCCGAACCGGTGGTTATGATGTCTCCCTGAGGGTTCGGGAGAACAACTTCCAACCCTATGCAGTTCTCGGTGACCGGTCCGTACTTTGTTGAGCCGAAGCCGATCGTGTTGTTTGAGAGTCCGCCGCCGATGGTTGCACTCATGCCCGACCCTGGGCCCTCGACTCCCGTGGTGTACCCCCTCCTGTGAAGATACTCTATCAGTTCTCCCCATGTTATGCCGCACTCCACCACGACGTTTCCAACGTCCTCGTTGAGCTGGACAACCCTGTTCATTCGGGTGAGGTCGATTAGGATTCCACCCTCCACTATGGGTTTCGAGCCCCCCACCAGGTCCGCTCCGCCGCCTCGGGGAACCATCGGAATCCTGTACTTGTTCGCCACTCTAACTATGTGGGAGACCTCCTCCGGGGTTCCGGGGCGGACAACAATGTCTGGCCAGCGGTCGGGCAGGGCAGGGTCCACGTTTCGCGAGTATGCCTGCCTCACGAAATCCTGGTCGGAAACGTAATCCGCTCCGAGAACATCTACGAGTTCCCCGTACGCGTCTTTCAAGGCTTGCAAAGGAGTTCACCTTCCAGTTTTAGTAGCTTCGGGCGTACAGGTATGGGAGGTACTTTTCGGTGTCTTCCCCGGTTACTCTGAGGAGGACTGTTCCCTTGGACATTTTCGGTGTTCCTATGTTGAAGATCATTCCCATGCTCATTTCCTGTTCTATCTCATAGAGGGGGTCGGCCTCCGACCTTTCGAACTTTAGGGTTCCGGTTCCCGTGTGTATCTCCCTGGGTTCTGTGGTTATGTCTATGGAGATTATTTCCACGAGGCTCAGACCCTCCATGTCCGGGCTTGGGAAAGCTCTGAGTGAGAAGGTTGGGCCGTACTCTATGGCTCCTTCCGCCCTGCCTGTGAGAGTGGCTTCCATGTCCACTATTTTGATTCCCCCCCGCTCAACCGTTCCCCTGACCGTGTTCCCCTCTCTCGCCAGCTCTATTTTCGCTATTTTCTTCGGGAGTCCGTATATCTCTCTTCCCCCGATCATCGCAACATCGTCATCCACATACATGCAGGGGCAGTAGACCCCATTTATGTCGCCCTCCCCTCTGGGGAAAATTGCCTGCACAAACATCGCAGACTCGTTGTAGGAAACTCCAAAGTTTGACTCCGGGTACCGTGCAACGAAGACAATGACCATTCCCTCCTTTCCCGCCAGGAGTGGCGGTGGGAGAATCTTCTGAATGTTCTCGGGCTTCGTGGTGTATACGGAGGCAAGAATCTGCGCGTTCGGCCACATGTAGGGTGGTTTTGGAATGATTTCCGCGTAGTCCTCACGGTAAAAACTCAAAATAGCCTCACCTCTTTTTTCAGAAATACACAACAGTTTAGAACTCTGTAATGGTGATAATTAGTCAATCATGATGAAGATAAAAGTTTCTACAAACGCGTAATGGCTTTTTCTCCTGTTCCTGAGCCTTCTAAATAGTTTTTGTAGTCCTCTTCGGTGATTGATACGGCGGGCAGCATGATCACGTTAACCAAGAGCGGTTTGTTGGTGAGTTTTCACACCTCGCGTATGGCAGCTATGAGGTCGTCCTTGGTAGGGAACGTTGTGGAGGTGATGTTGCTTAGGCCTCCCGCGTTAGAGATTGACGCGCACAGTTTTGGCACACAGAGTATAAAGGTGTTTGGTTCCAAACAGTTCGGTTATTCTCGTTTCCATAATTGATTGTCTTACTAAACACTCTTGATAAAAAAATTATTCTTCTTCTGCATGGGGCGCAAAGCGTAAGTACGTTTCTCAGTTAGGATTAATCTTAGAAGATACTTGGATGTCTTTTTAAAGATTTGGAGCGTTGCACCGCTTCCTAACGGGTCTTCCGCACCGGAATAGGTGAGGTGATTGGTTAGAAGTCTGTTTCTTTCTGGAATAGGCGCAGGAGGTAGTCCGCTGATGCGCACGCTAAGTATTCTCCGTTTGGTGAGAAGTCGAGGCCTCTCACCTCACCGTTCACTGTGAATTTTTTCACTTCTTTCTTCGTCTTGATATCGAATATGCGTATGGTTTTCCCCTCACCCGTGGCCAGGTACTTGAGGTCTGGTGAAACCGCGAAGGTTTCTGGTGACGTTAGGGAGCTGAGTGTTTGGCTCTTCGTGTCGAAGAAGTTTACGCCGCGTGAGTACAGCATGACTTTTGGCGGGTGCCATTCTAGGTGTGTTACGGGTCCCTTTAGATCAGTTTTGAAGACCTCCTTTTTCTTCACCTTGTGTTTCTCGAGAATTTCCACGCTCCAGACCTTGAATTCTCCTCCGGAGCCGCCGCCGGCGATGAGGTTTTCCTCGGGTGACCATGCGATTCTGTTGAGGCGTTCCTTCACGCCGAAGCTCTCCCTGCTCTTTCCCTCTTCTAGGTCTATTAGGTGTCGTTTGTTGTCTTTCTCGTTTATTGCGACGAGGTGATCCGTATCGGAGCCCCAGTCCAGGGAGTGAACCGGCTTCTTGGTTTCGATCTTCTCTGTTCTCTGCAGTTGTCCCTTTTTATAGTGCCACATGTAGATTTTGTTGTCGCCCCTGTTGTATTCTGCGAGGGTTTCCCCATCGGGCCTCCACGCGAAGTACGGATTGGTTTCTGCGAGGATTGAACCCTGCGCGTCGATGACGTATCCGCCGTAATCGTTTTTTGTCACCTTTCCTCCGACAGCTATTACGTTGTGGTCCGTGTTGGGGTTTCTTTTGAGTTCGTACAGCTCGTAGAACTGGTGTCTTTCGATTTCTTCTCCCTCGGTGTTCCATAGCTGAATGATTCTACCCACCGACACGACCAGCGTGGAGGAATCATTGAACCATCCAACGTTCCGACCCACGCCAATCAACTTAATCGTTTCCATAGGGACTCTCTTCTCCCACTTTCCATTTTTATTTTTCTATAATAGCTTTATAACCAGACGATTAAGTCTTTCGAAGTAACGTAAACACCCACAGTAACCAATCCAGCTTTCATAATCGTAACCTCCCTCTAGGGACTCCCGCTTGAGGATCCGAAGTGAGAGTTTTGACCCTAGAGATTTTCCCTTTTTGGGTGTCTCAGAAATCTTGCTGAGGGTTGGAAAGTCTTATTTGCTGGTTTGTTGAGTATAATTTGGTGTTTGAAGGGTATGAGGGTGTTTTTCTTGGGTGCTGCTCTGAATTCTCTTGTGCAGAGGTTGAGGTGGACCATAGTTGTTCTGGTGCTGTTGGGGTTTATTATTTACCTTTATGGCCTCGTTCCGGGCTTCACGTGGGCCTTTGCGTTCTACTCTCTGGGTAACTCTACGCTACTCCCAATTCGCGTTCTGAACGTTTATCCCAGCTTTTACGCACTTTTCTTTGACTCTCTTTCATGTTCAACCCCATGGTTTGTTTCTCCTCTGAGCCTCGTTTTCCTCGCTCTCGCCTTCTCCGCGATACTGCTCAGCGTGTTGAGCAAGTACGAGCTGCTTTTTTTGTCGATGGCCGCTGCCGTTGGTGTCCTATTTACCCAGCTCTCGCTCGTCTTGAACCTGGTTTCGGGCGGCGCTTTCACCCTTTTGGGTTTCTCCTGCGTGAGCGTGCAGAGTATGGTGGGAATACGGGCTTTGAGTATGAGCGTAATAAGCTTCAGCAACCTCTATCCGCTCACCATTTCCCTCACTCTTTTCGCCACGGGCTCCGCTGTTTTTCCTCTCCTGTACTACTATGACCAAAAAAAGCTTCTACCACAACTTGAACTGCCTGGTGTCAGCGGAATCCTCTTTACACGGTGCAACACGTTCCGATACCTCAACACAGTAGGGCTGTACCTCTTATTTTTCATGCCGGTGTTTCTATCGCTGTTCTTTTTTAAAACGCTCTTCAAAGCGGAGTTTCCCTCCCTTTTGGCTCCGTGGCCATTATCCAATCTCTTTCTCATGGCGATGCTCTATTCCATATGCCTATTTGTTGCGGCAGCGTACCTCGATGATCGATTCAGGAACGAACTAGCCGGGGCGTTCATCCCCGTTCTCGCCGAAAAGCTCGGTTCCATTGGCAAACCCGTAGTAGGGCTGGACGAGCTGAAAAAAGAGCTGAGGCTCAC
>JAUQYY010000054.1 GCA_030587505.1 Candidatus Sigynarchaeota archaeon | reverse complement strand
CGATGATGAAAGAGTCGCTCATGGTTCCTCCGGTGTCAAGGGCTATAGCCTTTAAGGAAACATCTTTTTTAGACAAGGTTCTTCTCTCCAAACCTTAAATCCTATTTGATATAAATAAGGAGTGTATAAGCCTATTATTAAATTTTTGCTTCCTGTTCAATGGGAGAATAAAAACAACTATGATGACCCTCTTGTTCCAATCGTGAGAATCTGGCGGGGAGCGACCTTGAAGGGGAAAGTTTATTTTGCTTCACTTTCCAGTATCCACGAGGAATCAATTAACACCGTTAATTTTCGAGTTGTGTAACCGCTAAACGGAAACATTGAAAAAAGAATATAGGAGGCGGTTCTCATGAGTGGCAGAGGAAGAGGAGGCGGCAGGGGCAGAATGGGAGGCCCCTACGCTGCTGGTCCCGGGGGCGTCTGTGTTTGCCCAAGCTGCGGGCACACCGTGCCACACCAGGCGGGAGTCCCTTGCACAACTGTGAGTTGCCCGAAGTGCGGCACAAGAATGATAAGAGGCTAAAGCACAAACCTCTCCGACTGTCCCACCAGTAGGAGCGGGAAGAACGGGCTTGTGTGCCAATCTTCAAGGAGACCTTTCCGTAGGAGTGGAGTAAGGCTTCGTGACGCACGCCGTGTTCAATCTGTTCGTATCACTTCCTCCTTTTTTAACCCTTTTCCGCATCTCGGGCATTTGCCCTTTATTTTGACGTACTCAAGTAGGTGCTCTCTGTGGGCGATGCCTGAACAGTAAGGACACTCGACGATTCTTTGTCCCCCACCTACGAGGCGGCCGCACACGATGCAAATCTCTAGTTTTTCGCCACAGTAGGGGCAGAATCTTGTCTTTCTCCGCAGAGCTGTGCCACAGCTCGGACAATTGAAGCGGACGCTTCTCTCGGGCTTTGTCTTCGAAAAGGGTTCAGATATGTCTAGTGTTGAGATTCTTGCTCTGGCGTCGTCTATCGCTCTTCTCACCTCTCTTTCCAGTTTGGAACGGTTGTCCAATGCTATTACGAGAAAAATCAGGCCAAAGAGCAGGCTCAGTACGGCTATGATGACCGCAGGGACCACGTCAATGTTCGCTTCAACCAGACAAACAATATCATCTCCGCTTCGGCGGATTTGCACCATTCCCTTAGAAAGAATACCCCCGCTCAGATCCCAATGATCCAACCCTATTCTCGTGACTCTCTTTAGATCGGAGTACTTCAACTGTCGGTCAAAGAACTCAAGGAAGGAAGCGTACCTGTCTGCACAGTCGGGTATCCCTATCTCAAAAACGGTCATCACTACTCCCAGGATAGCGTAGTGTTCCCTCCCTTTTAAATACCACCTCTCAGGGAAAAGGAAGGGTTAAGCGGGTTTCAGCATGGTCAGACGCCGGGAAATGGAGGCGGCATCGGTAGGCTTGTGGGAACGGGATACTTTGCAACCATCTGCTTTCTCAATCCTGTAACAATCTCCTCCGCCTTCCCTGCGGGAATCGTGAACAGCATCTCATCGTCATAGGTCATGGCAAAGACCCTGTGTCCGTTTCCAGGCACCACCACCTGGTACTCACCCGTGTTGAACGTGCGGATAATTCCCGCACTACACGAAGCAACAAACCCGATCAAATCGGCCCTAAGCCTCTTCCCATCCTTGTACATCGCTCCCTGAATGAGCCGCATCATCTGAGCCGGATTCCCGTAAACCAGGATGAGGTCTGGAACGATTTTCGTTCGTGTCAATGGGGACACGACAAGTCCACCGTACTCGCCGGGCTTCAGGCGGTCCATGCTTTCAAGAAGCGTCTTCACCGCATCCTCGCTCGACACGTACCCAACCCCCAGAAAGAACTGTTTAATTAGGGATTCGTCAATATCGGCCCAGCCGTAGTTTAGGCTCGCCGCCGGGCACCCGCTGTCCTCTCCCGTCACTCCCAAGGTCCAGCCGTATCTGCGGCTGATGGTGAGAGCCTGGCAGACCGCTATCCTTTTCTCGGGTCTTCTCGTTCTCTCCGGAAACTCGGATTCATCCCTAACAAGCTTCACGGCCAGGGGATAGGTGTGCGGCCGAAGAATCTCCTCAAGAGACTTACCGATGCTAATCCACCCCTCGAGTTCAGAGTTCATACTCAAAAAGGGTTCACCCCCTTTCTACTAGAAAGCTGAATCTAATCACCCCACGCTGTATATAAATTTAACCAATTTACTACACATTTATATAGAACTACACCAGAATATACTGGAGGAGAGTGCAGACAGATGAGCGGAACAGGTAAACAAGCCTCGGAGTTCGGTAAAAAGCTGGACGAACTAAACAGAAACATAACCACACTCCAGGACTTGATTCTCCACCTCAAGACTGCGCTCGAAACAGTCACCAGAAGAGAGGTTGAAAGAGAGTTCTTATCCCAGCTAACCCTTAAAACCAGTGAAAGCATGGACAAGTTCCTCGAAGAAAGACCCGCGGACTGCGTTTACAGGGATTGGTGCACCAGAAGAGTTGAAAAAGCCACCTCCAGAGTGCTTCGAACCTTCACCGAGAAAGGCGCAGAAGCCGCACTGGAAGAGGTGAAACAGCATGCGGAAGCCGCATCGAGACACTTCGAGGAGACGCAGTGCCCAGACAATGCCTGCTTCCAAAATATTGTCGACACCTTCAGAACACTTGAGGGACTAATCGAAAACTCAAAGGAAGCAGCCAGGTTTACAGGGAGTCTCTACTCGACCCGGAGCTGGATGGACTTCGACGAGATCAGGGAGAGGGAGGTTGCAGCCTTGCTGGCGCCTCTGTCCAACCCCACGCGAGTTAGAATTCTTAAGAGCCTCTCCAAGGGCGGGAAGAATTACGCCCAGCTCGAACGCCTAATCGGGATAAAGGGCGGCCACCTCCAGTTTCACTTGAACAGCCTCGCCAAGGCTGGCTACGTCACCCAAGAGAAACCCCAGGGCAGATACCTAGTCACTGTGAGGGGGTTAAAAATTCTGAAATTCTTATGCGAACTCCGAGAGCTAGCTTCGAGGGAGGAAGGCTCACCGGAAATCGTGAGAGGAAAAAAAGGTGAATTTTTGGGTTTTAGATGAGTCCCTTCTCCTCGAGGAGGGCCATCATCCTGGGCAGGGCGCTGGGCGATGCTCTACTGGCCCTCCTCCAGGGCGTCATAACGTTCGCCATAGCCAGCGCTCTAGCTGGCCGGTTGAACATCCCGGGCCTACCGGTGCTCCTCCTGGCCATGTTCCTCACGGCCATAACCTACGCTTGCCTCGGCTCAGCCGTGGGCTCCATGGTGGGGAGCGTGGAGAGCTTCCAGCTCATCAACATGAGCCTGGCCCTCCCCATGTTCTTCCTCAGCGGGACCGTCGTCCCCCTCCACACAGCGCCGGGCTGGATGAAGATGGCATCGCTCGTGGTCCCCCTCACTTACGGGGTGGATGCCGCCCGCTCAGCATCATGTGGCCTAGGGCTCATGCCCATGTGGCTCGACCTAGCCGTCCTGTCCTGCCTGGCCCTCCTATCCGTGCTCCTGGCCGCCAAGGCCTTTGAGAGAGCTACGCTGGCCTGAGGGCGCCTATAACGCTAGCTCTTTCCCCGGGCTCGATTTAGCTCCTCACATGGCCCTCC
>JAUQYY010000047.1 GCA_030587505.1 Candidatus Sigynarchaeota archaeon | reverse complement strand
AACCCGACCCTCTCGGGGGCACGGTTTCCGCGCAACCCCCCGTCCCAAGCGCGTCGTCCCAGCCGATACGCCGACCCCCCTCGAAGGGAGGCGGAATCAGGGAAGGGTTGGAAAGCCGGTGTGGGGAGAGAAGAGGAACGGCGAGAAGGATAAACGGGGACGCTTCAACGAAAACCGTAGGAAAAAGAGAAAAACAGCAACCCCCAAAAGACTAAAACACCAAAAAATTCCAAACCACTGCCTCCTCCGCCATTTTTCTGATGTAATGGTCCGAGGGGTTGCCAGAGGCGAAGGCGTCGGGATACCTGGAGGGAATGTAGTGGTGGTCAAGCTCTTTTGCCAGGTCAACAATTTCCTCCGGCGCGCCCGCCTGCTCAGCCAACTCGCTGACAGTGTGCCCTCTGATCTCAACTCCCCTAAATTGGAAAAGGGCTTTCACAGCCTTCCCGGCAGCCTGTTGTGACGTGAAACACGCCCACTCGTAGTCCCCTTCGTCGAGGTCTCTCCTTGCCTTTGCCAAATCCTTCTCCGCTTGGCGTAGCCAGTCTAGGTGCCTCTTCATCATAGCTCCACATCACGCATGATGAAAAAGAACGCAGGAATGATTTAGGGTCTGTAAATGGAGAAAAGTCACCGCCATGTAGACAAAAGCATACTTCGAAAGAAAGGAAATAACGTAACAAACGAAAGAAATCCCTTCCAACGACTCCCAGGGCATCAAAACCCACTGACTCCTCGGCACTCGCCAGTAAAGAACCCCTGCACCCAAGCCAAGTCAAAAAGAGGAAAAAATAGGGCTGGTAGCAATCGGCTTGCCACCATTCTCCCGCTTACCCTTCCATGGTTTCGTACGTTCACTGATTCTTGGGTTGCCGTGATTCACACTAGAGGGGGATTAGGCTTCCCAGGTTGAGTGATAGCACTGAGAAGTAGCTGGGGAACATTAGCAGGAGAAGGGCGAAGACTACTGCTGTGGTGATGATTGGTACGAAGATGTTGTCCAGCTCTCTCTGGGAGCATGCTTCAATCAGTGTTGCGACGGTTCCTGCTACTATACCTACTATCAGTATCAGTGTGAGCATGGGAACCATTGGTGGTATCGCTGCGAACACGCTAAGGGCTAGGAAGGTTGCCAGAGTGGGACTGAAACTGTATATCAGCCAGATCGTCACAAACTGGTCTGGTGGAAAGCTCGGCCAGAAACCGAAGAAGCTGAAGTAGTACAGCACTAGGAAGGCTGACAGTAGGGTCATCAGAAACACTGTTAGTGAGCCTTCAACGCTGCGTGTGCACCCGCCAATGGTGTACTTGTGTCTCCCCCACCTTTCACCGATGATGGTTGCGAGCCCGTCTCCGTAGTACATTGCGAATAGTCCGACTGCTGCTGCGGTGAACAGGGGCCAGTAGGCTCCTCCCGCTGGGTAGGCGAATATGGATACTAGGATGCCGATTGAGATTATGTAGTATAGTGGTCCGTAGATGTGTCCTGCTTCGTAGTCTTCGGTTCTCGCCATCACCTCGAACATTGATCTCATGCTTGCGATTGGTGATTTCGGGGATGAGAAGAAGATTAGTATTCCCATTACTAGGGGGATTATGGGTATTATTTGTGGGTTTATGAAGAATGGGCAGAAGAGTATGGCGTCTCCTGCGAAGAAGTGGATCATTTTGCGTGTGAAGCTGGGGTCGAGTCCTTTCGACTTTCTGAGGACTTCTCCTATTCCTATGACCGCGAAGACGAAGCCGAACACGATGACTAGGATTATGATGTCGTAGATGAGTTCCCAAAGTGACGTGTATGTCATGTTCTTTTCCTCCATGCGTGTGGACTGTGAAGTTAAAACATTTCTTTGTTTTTGGTTGCTTAAAACGGTTTCTGTTTTTGATTTTTGCTTTTTGTTATTTTTTAATTGTTGTTATATTATTATCTTCTCATTTGAATAAACTTGTTATGATCCCTTAGGGTTTCCAGAATTCGTTGAAGGTGGCTGGTGATGGGCTGAAATGTTTTTTGTTTCCTTCCCGGTTGGGGTTTACACGTAGTAGAAGTCGTATTTTTGGTCTTTTTCCTCTTCTCCTTCTTCTGGTGGGAGAAGGTTTAGTTTTTGTTTTAGTTGTTTGTTTTCTCTTTGTAGGGCTTCGAGTTGGTTTCGTAGGTCGTACATTGTTTCCTCGATGGTTCTCACTGTTTTTTCTAGGGCTTTGGTTCGCCATTCGTCTCTTTCTTTTAGTAGTTGTTTGAATCGTTTTTCGTTTCGTGCTCTGGTTATTCTGAGGGCTTCGGTTAGCCGGGCGGTTCTCTCTCTGAGTTCGTTGTTTTCCTTTAGTAGGCTCTGGTACGCTTTGGATTTTTCTCCTCCTCTTAGCTCGTTTAATTGTTGTTCCAGCATTTCTTTCTCTGCTCTAAGTTTTTCTATTTCTTGTTGGAGGTTGTCTTGGGTTGTGACGTGTGGGGTTTGGAATGGTGATGTTTCTAGGACCGGTTCTTCTCCGCCTTTTAGTCTGTGGAGTTCGTCTAGTAGCTGGTCTCTTTCGGCTTCTAGGTCTCCCACTCTCTGCTTGAGTTCTATTATTTTTCGGATCAGAGGGTTTTCATCGGTGGGTTTGACGAGCTGAATGTATCTGGATACTGTGCTCAGCATTTGGTTTAGGGTGTCTTGGCTCGAGTGGAAGGCTCTGGCTGCGTTTAGCTCTTTGTCTGTTATTGTTTTTCTATACGCTTCTAGGGCCTCGACGGCGGATGCGTATTCCTCCTCTATCTCCCAGAGTTTTTCGGGATGCTTATCGGTTAGCGCTTCCTTGGTGGCAGAGATTAGTTGAGCTAGTTGTCCGATGTGTTCTATTGTGCGTTTTCTCTGCTCGATTGGACCGCCCTCAGTGCTGAGAGCTTTATCAATGTTGGCCTCTGTTTCAAACCATTTCAACAGTCTCTGAATCTTGAAGACTGCTTGCTCAAGACTTGGAGTCTCGGTCATTCTTTACACCAATTATGCTCGATGAGTGAAAAACGCCCTCTCACGGAAGGTTGTTTGATACCCACCGCCAAACACGCTTAAATATACTTATGTGTGTCGCCGTTTTTATCTTTCGGTAATACCCCTATGTTCTTACTCGATTTTTTCGAGCCCGCCTGAGGGTCCTCTGCGCAGCTTTCCAAATTCTCTGAAAACCCCTCTCAGGTTGTGACTGTCGAGCACTGGGCCGTCCTTGCAGACCAGTAGGGCGCCTATGCAGCAGCTTCCACAGAGGCCGAATCCGCACTTCATGTATCTCTCGAGGGATGCCTGTAGGGGGATGTTCCTTTTGTCTGCCGCCTCAAAGAGTTTGCACATCATTTTTTCGGGTCCGCACGTGTAGACCTGATCGTACTGGTTCTCGTCTATCATCTCTGCGGCTAGATCGCTTGCCGTTTTTTTGAACCCGGAACTTCCGTCATCTGTGCAGGTGATGAGATTGCTCTCTCCAACAAGCTTGCCTATCTCCTTCACGAAGAGGAGTTCCTCGCTGGTCTTGGCGCCTATAACGACGTTTACGTCTTTTCCCTTTTTGGCTAGTAACTCAACCAGCGGTAGGAGGGCAGCCACTCCGACCCCGCCTCCAACCACTAGTACTTTTTGACCGGTGGGTGTGAAGCCGTTACCGAAGGGGCCTTTGACTCCGATTCTGTCGCCTTTCTCTAGGCGGTTGAGCGCCTCCGTCGCCTCACCGACCTTTTTGACAGTTATTCTTGGGGGGTGTGTGCCAGATATGCTCATAGGTATTTCGTCGATTTCCGGAATCCAGACCATTAGGAACTGCCCTGGCTTTGCTTTCGCCGCTTCGCTGTCGAAGAAAGACAGGCTCTTAATCGTCGGTGTTTCCCTTCTTGTTTCCACAATTCTTACGATGCGCGGCTTTCTAATCATTTTCATCCCTCCCCGTGCGCTATGCCCACTATCTCCTGTACGCTCCGGTACCCTCTCTCCTCAAGGTACTTTTTTATTCCTGCGGCTATTTCTCGAAAGACTTGGTACCCGCTAATCAGTCCGGATCCTATCTGAACCGCTTTTGCTCCTGCCAGAATGTGTTCCACGGCGTGGCTCCAGTGGAAGACTCCCCCTGCGGCAACTATGGGAATCTTTACATGCTCGTAGATCTCGTAGACGCAGCGTACGGCTATGGGTCTTAATGCCTCGCCAGATAGTCCTCCTATTCTGTTTGACAGTACTGGTTTGCACGTGTTAATGTCTATCATCATCGCCCGCACGGTGTTTATCGCCGTGATTACGTCCGCCCCGGCTCTTTCGGCTTCTTTTGCTATTTCTACGATGTCGGTGACGTTGGGGTTTAACTTTACGAAGATGGGAATCCTCACAGCTTTTCTAACTTCTCTCACCGTTTCTCTGACGAGTTCGCAGCTCTGACCGATGCTGGCAACCTCAGCGTGCGGGCAGGAAACGTTAAGTTCAACGGCATCCGCTCCGGCTTTCTCCATTTCGGAAGCGACGTACGCGAACTGAGGCGGGTCTGCTCCGAACACGCTCACAACAACCGGCACTCCTCCCTCCTTGGCTATCCTCACCTCCTTCGCGAAGCTGTTTACACCGGGGTTCGGCAGCCCCATGGCGTTCAGGTAAGAGTTTTCAATCACTTCTACTAGGCAGGGATTTTTGTATCCCTCTCTGGGTTCTGGCCCGATGGATTTGGTGACAACCGCCCCTGCTCCCTCGTTTGCTGCTCTTAGGAGAAGGCTCCCCGATATTCCAAGTATTCCCGACGCGAGCATGGTTGGGTTGCGTAGTTTCAGTTTTGATAATTTTACTGAGATATCCACCAATGGTTACACTTCCCGGGCTTCAACAACGTTCTTAAGGAACCAATCTTAATTTCTTTTGACACTTAGCTTCCTCTGCTCACAGAAAAAATGGTTTTTATGGGTTAAAAGGGTTTCAATAATATTTGAGGGATAACAATGAAGATTCACCTAGCGGAGTGCGTGTTTGGTGTGTTTGCGCTGGATGAGGACGGAAACCTCCTGGCGTTCTCTCTCTTTCCTGAGGACGTTTCGGCGGTCGTGGAAAAACTCTTGCGGTTGCAGGAAGGAGAGGTTGTTGAGGAGTTGGAAGAGCTAATCGAGACTTTTGAGGGGCAGAACGCGGTCTACGTTCTTGAGGATGAGGAACTGGCGAGGAATCTCAGAGACAAGCTTAGTGTTAAAATCGAGGTTGAGAAGCCGTCGAGCGTCGCGAGGATGTTCAGAAAAAATCTACTTGATTATCTCCACAGAGTGGGGAAGGAGCTGTCGGAACCGGAGCTGAAGGAGTTTTTGTGGAGGGTTAACGCTCAGCTCACTCGGATCAAGATTAAGGAGGAGGGTGAAAAGCGTGATAAGATGATAGTGCAGGCGGTATACTCTCTTGATGATATTGATAACACTCTTAATTTGTTCTCGACGCGGATTCGTGAGTGGTATAGTCTGCACTTCCCTGAGCTTGATAAACTCGTTTCGTCCCACCTCACCTTTGTGCGTATCGTGAGCGAGTTGGGTCTGAGGTCGAATTTCACCGTTGAGAGCTTAGTGGAATTAGCGAGGGTCCCCGAAGACGTGGCCGAGAGGATTGTGAAGGAAGCAGAGAAATCGATGGGTGCGGAAATATCCGAATATGACATTGAAACTCTGAGGGAGTTCGCGAGGGAGACCGTTGGCTTTTTGAGCTGAGGAGAGAGATCGAAAGATACATATCCGAGATGATGAAGGAGGTAGCGCCTAACGTTAACGGTATCATTGGTCCTCTTCTGGGAGCCCGCCTAATAAGCCTCGCGGGAGGAATCAACGAGCTTGCCCGGCTACCCTCGAGCATCACCCAAATACTAGGAGCTGAGAAGGCTCTTTTCCGCAGCAAGCGGACCGGTGCGCCCCCACCGAAGCATGGGGTTATCTTCAGGCACTCGGATATCAACACGGCTCCCTGGTGGCAGAGAGGGAAAATCGCGAGGGTTTACGCTGGTAAGCTGGCGATAGCTGCGCGCATCGACGCGTTTTCCGGGGAGTATGTGGCTGAGGAGTTGAAGGAGGACATTAATCGGAAGATTGCTCAGATAAAGGCTAAGTATCCCCGTCCTCCGCCCCGTAAACCCAAACAGTTCGTGCCAAGAGGTAGGCGGAAGGGTAGAGTTGGTGGTAGTAGGGTTAAGGGTAAAAAGAAGAAGAGGTGAGAGGATTGATTGTGGAGCCTCATGAAAAGTTCAAGGGTGTGTTTTTGGCAGTGGGGGATGATGGCGTTAAAAGACTTGCCACACGTAACATTTCCCCAGGGTTTCAGGTCTACGGCGAGAAACTAATCAGCTATGAGGGAAGCGAGTACCGTCTGTGGGAGCCCTACCGCAGCAAGCTGGCGGCTTCGATACTCAAGAGGATTGAGACGATGCCCATAGGGGAGGGTGACAAGGTATTGTACTTGGGGGCGGCCTCCGGAACCACCTCTAGCCATGTGGCGGACATAGTTGGGGAGAGAGGCACAGTCTTCTGTGTAGAGTTTTCTCCTCGTGTGATGAGAGAGCTGGTTAGGGTGTGCGAGGCGAAGAGAAACATGATTCCCATACTCGCCGACGCCAGGTTTCCCGAGAAGTACCGGATGCTCGTTGAGCAGGTTGATAACATTTACTGCGACGTCGCCCAGCCGGAACAGGCAAAACTTCTAGCGGACAACTCTGAAATGTTTCTCAGAAGCGGGGGGTACACAATGCTGGCGATAAAGGCGCAGAGTGTGGATGTGACCAAGGAGCCCGACGAGGTTTTCAAGATGGAGGTTGAAACCCTCAAGAATCGAGGATTCGAAGTGGTTCGGGTTGTGAACCTAGAACCATTCGATAAGGCTCACGCAATGGTCCTAGCAAAATTCAAATAAGGCTCCAAACGGTACGTAATCAAAAACGGTTCCCAGAAGCATTTTGTAGGATATTAAACAGGGGTTGCGGTTCCTATGAGCAGTGATAGCTTTTTTAAAATTTGGCAGAGGGAGATTGAGAAGATTAATGATCACCTCCCGCGTGACTACAAATCCCTGAAGGCACTTCTGGAGTCCAAGGACCCCTACGTCACAACTATGGATGGGGACCGAATCTACTTCGACAGAGGTGAATTGGAGTTTCTCGCTGAAATGGTGCCCCAGAGGTATCATGGAAGGCTTCAACTTCCGATAGTTTTTATCAGAAGAATCGACATGGGTGAAGGGGTCTTCAGCATTAGTGGGGGGAAGCTGGAAAAGTGGGTTGTTATGAGGCTGCTGGGACTCGCCGGCGATGTCTTCCTTCCCGGTGACGAGGATTTCCCCCCGTACATTTATCGCCACCAAGTATTGGATGTGAGGCGGAAAATCAGGTCCCTGACAACCATAGGCTTCGCGACCACTAAACTCGACTTTAAGCGCATGGCCTTTGAGAGGTAAAAGGCTGATTTATTTTTTCATTCACGAAAAGAGTAGTCTTCCGTGTTTTTCACGATTTCCTTTGATTTTAGTACTTCGGAAACTTTTTGAAAATTTTATTAGGGGACGCCGCCCACTAAGTAAAGTATGAACAAGAGAAACAACCCGTGGGTGACGTCCCCTAATTTCCTGTTGACGAGCGTGGTTAAAAATGTGTCTGAAACCCTGACGCTACACCTGCCCGAGGCCATCAAGGGGTGGAGGCTCGGCAGGGGCGAGCTGGCCGGAGTCCTCGCCAGGGCGGCCCTCCTGGGCGCCCACCCGACGAGGACGGCGGAGGTCCTGGGGGTAGCCGACGAGGACACCGTGAGCTACCAGCTCCGAAAGGTGGGGGTGGAGTGCCCCGCGGGGCTCAACCTAGTGCTCGGTGAGCTCGCATCGGAACTCCTCGAGAAGGGCGGGAAGCACGTCCTCGCGGTGGACACAACCGAGGTTGAGTACTGGGGCGAGAAGGACGGGTGGGTCCACTACTCCCCCGGGCGGGGCTGGGTCCACCGCTTCGTGGGCCTGAGTGTCGTGGGCTGGAGGCGCTGCGTCCCCCTATCCCTCAAGCCGGTCTCCTTCGGAGCGTTTCCCGCGGACCTCGTCCTCTGGGCGCTGGGCGAGGCGGAGAGGCTCGGCCTGAGGGTTGACGTGCTGCTCCTCGAGCGGGGCTTCCACAGCGTGGAGGTCGCCCTCCTCCTCAAGAGCATGGGCACACCTTTCGTCATCGGAGCCCGGAAAACCAAGGGG
>JAUQYY010000045.1 GCA_030587505.1 Candidatus Sigynarchaeota archaeon | reverse complement strand
TTCGGGTCTGCTAGGTATTCGAAGTAGTCCCGCTCAACCAGGCTGATTCCGTGGGGATTCAGGCTTGCTATTTTCATCCACTCATGCGCGTAGCTGGGTGAGGCTGGAGGGAGGGTGTAGAACTCCCTTATCAGTGAGGCGGTTAGGATTCTGGTGACGTTCTCAAGAAAGGTGTAGTCCACCTTGGAGGCGGTGTCGTGGTCGGTGAGTCTGACGCTCTCGGTGAGGTTCCAGTTCCCCTGAGATATTGTCACGGTGGGGAGAACCGATTGCAGTTTCCATTCGGAGCAGAACTGGCTCTGAGCATCCGAACTCGATGATGCTCTGGGATTAGTCTTTGGGAAGATGCTGATGCCTAGGTCTGATGCTGCGCCTATTAGGGAGGCTGTTTGCGGGTACACTGCGAGAGTTGAGAAAACAGTTATGTTTCCGTGCGACTCACCGTAAGGGGTTTCCCCAAGAGTGTCCAAGTACACTACTCTTTTTATGTTTGAGAGGCTGGCGGTGAAGAGGCTGTACCCGTGGTTGATTAGCTGCTGGGAGCCGAACCAGTGCTGGGCTGTGCTGTTTCCCTCCTCTCCGCTCAGGAAAGCGAAAACAACTGTTTTCTCCAGACTCACGTTAGCAAGCAGCCTGGCTGTTTCGAGGAGCACCGCCACGCCGGATGCGTCGTCAACGGCGCCGGGGCAGTTGGTGTTGGAGAGCCCGTAGATCACACTTCCCACCCTGAGGGCTCTCAATGAGTCGTAATGGCAGGCCAGGAGAACTATGTCGGGTGAGGGGGCGGGCTTAACGCAGTATATGTTCTGGGTTGTGTGGGGAGTGTCCTGCCAGACAACGGTGAAGTAGTCCCTAAGGGGTGAGTACCCGTAGGACTCTAGGGTTGTGAATATGTAGTCCGCTGAGGTGTTGCACTCCGGCCTTGAGGGGTGGCGGGTTCCCAGACCGGAGAGGTAGCTAACGGTGTTTTGCAGGTTTTTTTGGCTGGTGTCGACTGTGAAGTACTTCTCCCACTTCTGGGTGGTTGACTGGTTGGTTAAGTAGACCGCGTTCACCACGGATTTCGAGGCACCGGTGGAGGGGACCGTGCTGGTTGGGTTGGCTGCGTGTAGGGGGCTTGACCCGGCACCAGCAATCAGGCATGACACCGTTAAGATGAGTGTGAATGTGACCAGTGCTAGGGTTGTCCCCCGTTTCCACACCCTGAGAACCCCACTAGGAAGCTTGTTCCACCGGTTCCTCCGCTTCGGGTTCGGCGGCCGCCCTTTTCGCGTCTCTCTCCGGGGTGTACTCTACGGGTTTCTTTGAGTTCAGGTCATCCTCGGTTATGTGGACTAGTCCGTGGGAGGTTATCGCGAAGTAGGCTGTTTCTGGTGGCAGTGCGGGGGCGTCAACCACGGTCACCGCTCTCATGTTGTACCTCTTTATGCTTAGTCCGAGTCTGAAGGTGACTCCGTGAGCCACGGTGTGTCCGCCAATGGGGTTTTCGCTCTTGCCGTAGAGGTCGGGCTGGGAGTGCACCTGATTGGTCACCACAACGGCAAGGTCGTAGGCGAGGGCGATGTTCTGAAGCTTCTGCATGAGCTTGTTTATTTTCTGCTGCCTCAAGGGCAGGCTCTCTCTTCCACAGTACTCGGCTCTGAAGTGTCCGGTCAGGCAGTCGACAACAACGAGCTTGATTCCCCTGTTCTGCACAACCTCGTCCAAGTCCTCAAAAACAAGCTCGCAGAGGTCTTCGCTGTTCGTGGCGCACGCGTAGAAGACATTGTCGGTGGTGAGCTCGGGATCCAAGCCGAACCTCTCAGCTATCTTTTCGATGTGCTCGTACTTCATGGTTCTCTCCGTGTCAATGTACAGAGCCGGAGCCTCCAAGCCTCCCCTCTCCCGGGGAAGCTGCACGGTTGCGCACAGCTGGTGGCACATCTGGGTTTTCCCAGCTTTTGCCGGGCCGTAGAACTCGGTCATCGCACAGATCTCTATTCCGCCCCCAAGTATACTGTCCAGCCCCTCAAGACCGGTGGTTATGTGGTCCATGCTTCCGAGGATCTTCTTGGCCTCCTTACCCGGGAGAATCTTCACCAGCTTTCCACCCTTCACACCTTCCCTAGAACTGACGATCTCCTTGGCTGATGCCACAATCGCCTTAACAGTCTCCTCAGGTATACCGGAATCCATGGATATGTCCCTCGAAGAGGAGAAGGCAATGCTCTCAACAGTGCAGTAGCCAGCCTTCATGAGCTTACGCGCCTTCTCGGGCCCCACACCCTTAATATTGGTCAGATCCATCACCTATCCTCCTCCAGAACCTCCATCAACCTGGAGATAACCGACTGGGAAATCTCCAATTCGAGTCTTTCTAGACGTTTCGCCTCAGGGTTTTTCGTGAGAGTTGGAGAATCATTCCCGAATGGCCCCGCTTCTTGGAGTTCACAGCTGAACCTGCATCTAGTGTATATTCCCCTGAACGGGTTGTAAACAAGCTTTTTCTCAGTTTCTGGAAGCTCGCACACAAAGGCGCAGTATCCTCCGTCAACCATCCTTCTCAAATTAAGACAGTTAACCTCCGGCATCGCATCCACCAAGCCACTTTTCTTCAAAGTTCAGTTTGATTGTTTGTGCGGCGCTAAAAGCTCTGGGGGACTGGAACGTATGGTATATGAGTGATGGTCTTTCACTTCGCTGTTTTGCGCCGCACTTGGGTGTTAGCTTCAGCTTAGCCTTTATAAAGGCTTACTCTCTTTTACAAACAGCTTTTCTTACTCGGTTTCGGGAGTTTTAAAAGATTTATTAGTTGATTAGAACTATTTTAAATATTCTTTTATCCATTAAAATTATTAATTACCATTATTTTCCTATTCAAGTACTAAACTCCCTTTTTTCCTTGCTATGAAAATCAGACCGCCAGAGCTACTTCTCGAGTTGCGGACAAATATATGGATTTCGGAGTTAAATTTTTCATATTTCCACAAAAATCAATAAGAATGAAAACAGAGAAACGAAGTTAACTTCAAACGTTCTGACTTGAGCGTGTGCGTGGTGCTACCTATGTGGTCTTCCAGCTTAGCTTCAGTCCGTATCGGAGAGTAAGTTCTTAGAGTTGGAGCTAGGGCTCCAGCGGGATGAGCAACGTTGGTATTTGGTTTCACAGCTTCCAGAGAAGCCATAATGAGAACCCCAATGTAACCACACTCCTTCAGAGTTACAACATCCAACTACACGCGCTTAAAGCAGGTGAATGTTAGATTGAAAGCGTGCGTTCATATTGGGGGACCGTTGAAACCTGTTAGAGAATCGATAAATAAAAAAGTGAACCGTTAAAAATGTGAAAAGTAGGAGTGATGATCACAGATGACAGAGGAGGAGAATGTTGGGACGACAGAGCAGCGAGAAGTGATGGCTGAGGTTGAGAAAATTCGAAAGGAGTTTAAACATCGTGGGATTTCTTGGAACAGGTTTCGGGGGGATGCCATTTCTAGGGTTGTAGCTCACTATCTTAAGGGTCATCTGCCTGATGGCTTTAGGCAAGTGAGATTAGCTTGGATTGAAGCGGTGTCCTACCGAGTTTGACCTCTTGATAGTGGATGAAGATGCAGAACCAATAGGGTTTACAGGCGCGTATCCCAAAGATAAAGTCCACCTGTTAATAGAGATCAAAGGCTCTGGTGTCTTCTACAGGAAAAAAGAGGTTGAGCAAAAATTATCTAAACTATTCGACTCATGGAGAGAGACCACGGGTAAACCTATTCTTTACTTGTGTTTTTGGGAGAGGCCCAGCTACGCGAAGAGTACGTTAAGAGCGCTGGGCGAAGATACGGCTTTCATTCTTCAAATCGGCAAAGAAATAAAACTTGGAGAATGGGATAGATTTATTCAAAAAGTTAAGTCGATGCTACGTACGTGAAGCTAGATTGTCTAGAGTGAAAATCTGAAAGTTAGATAAATTCTACTTCCGCATCCTTTGCAAAAATCTTGTTTTTTCATTTCCCGTTACTGATTGTTTCTTCTGATGCAGATTTGAAACTCCATAAAATTTAGTAGAAAAAACTCCCGCTTCCTTCACAGGATTGCACGATGGGTTTTGTGGAAATATGAAAATTTTAGTCTCGAAATCCATATATTTGTCCAACTGCGTGGAGTCCTTCTCGATTTTTTCTTCTTGTTCTCAGGAAAAATTCGCTTGATAGCTCTTTAGAAAGAAAATAAGAGCGAAAAATGCATAAGAACGAGGAAAGAGTTTAAAAAAATTCGTATAATTGGGAATAGAATCATATTAATCCCTCAAACTAGCTGGAAAATAACCTTGGAAGATTGGTGTAATCCTTTATAAGGACAGGAGGTGGGCTAACAGTCTGGTGATATTGTGACTCTTGGAAAGTTGTCGGACGAGCAACTAGTAAAGGAGCACGGACAGGAGTTGAGTGTAGAAGAGAACGTCGATCAGCGACGGGTTTTGAGCATTTTTCTGGAGTACGGATACACTGTGGACTCTTATGATCTCGGGAGTGCGGCCTGGCGTATCCACGAGGGACGGGGGTACTGTGTGCTTGAGCTGGTTGTGTTCCGGTCCACCACCGTGGATAAAATCAGGTCGGATAGACGAATGGTGCGCAGTCTTTATCGTATCTTACTCAGCGAGCTGAGCGGCGGGTCTCGTTCTCTCGTGGGAGACCTAGAGTTCAAGAGGCTCTTCGGTGTGAACGTCCCCTACTATGGGGGAAGGCAGGTCATGATTGTCGCTGACGAATTTCTTGTGAGCAGGTCTTGTGCAGAGGGGGACGCTCGGGTGGATTCGGTTGAGGTTGTTCCTGTGTCTGAGCTGTCGTCGGTGTTGGAGGACAGAAGGGACGGTGTTTTGAGAAGGGCTAGGAGAATGTTTAGACCGGATAAGGGTAGGGTTTTGGAGAAAGCCTACTCACGAGCCAGAACAGGGCTGATTCTCACCGGGGTCTTTCTTGTGCTTCTCGTTCCGCTGATGTTCCTCAACGTAGCGGACGCTGTTTTCCAGCTGCTGCTCATATTGGACTCGGTTCTCATCTTGGCAACTATTGGCGTGTCACTTGTTTTGCACGAGTGGGGAGTAGCTAGATTCAAAAAGCTGCTGAGGGAGGAACTCGCCGCGTTTCACCAAAAGCTAGGGCCCCTCACAGTTCAAAGCGTTACAATGGTTCCGCGTGCGTCTGAAAAATTACCGTCTCAGCAGACCGAGTTGAGTCAGGCTCGCCACACCATTCCAGGTACGGAACTTTCTGGAGAATCGGGGGTTGAAGGATCCTTTGAACACCTGTTGGCCGAGGGTGGGGAGAGTAGCGAGTTTTACGCCAAGAGAAGGGACGGTCTCTGGGACCTGGCTCGCGAAGCGTTTGCGGAGGGTGATTGGGATAACTGTGCCTATCACCTGAGGGGAGCGGTTGGCTCCGCTTTGAAGGAGGTTTACGTGAAACTGACCGGGAAAGCGGCTTTTGGGAGCCTCCAACACGTCACCGAACTCGTCTGTAAAAAAACCGGCTTGGATCCCGAGAAGTTCCAGAGACTCTTTGAGCGGATAGACAGCCTGCGGAAACCAACCGAGGCGGAGCTTTCCAGGCTGTTTGAACACGCAGAGGGCCTCCTCACAGACCTACAGTCACCCGTGTCAACCACCACTCCCCTCGAAGTTGGCTCCGCTGAGGGTGACGAGAAGGTGAAAGCACAGGAGGAAGCGGAGCGGGACGAGAAAATCGAGGCTGTGTTACTCTCGCACACGGTGAAGGGGCGTTCAAAGGCAGCAGAATGGAAGAGGGAAAGGTCTAGTGCTGGTGAGGGAGTCTCTGTTGGCGGTGAGTCCGGGCGGTTGCACGGTGAACCCGAGTTGGTGCAGAGTCGTCTGGTCGGGGAGACCGAGGCGGGGATAACGAGCTGCGAATCTGTTGTCGAAACCATCTGTGCTGATGGGGAGATTAGGGAGGAGTTGAAACGGCTTTCCGATACCAAGGGAGATTCGGGCTTCCCTGTTTTTTTGGTTGTGACTCAGTCGTCTGAGGTGTTGAGCATAGTTGAAAGCCTTAAGGGGAGGTACCCCGGGTTGCCTATTGGAGCGTGTGAGAGGGCTGTTAACGGTAAGGCTCAGATAATTGTTTCCCGAGACGGTGAGATAAGCGACAGGATTGATTATGAGTCACCGGAGCAGCTTGAGAGACTGATTAAGAGCTACGCGTTCGAGGGGACAGTGAGCCGGCCCAAGCTGTCGGGGGATTCGGGCAGCATTGAAGAGTTCTTGGAGCTTGGTGAGAGTATACCTTCCGCTGTTCGGGAGGTTCTTGAGCGGCGGGGGGTAAACTGTTTGCGTGCGGTTCAGGTGCTTGCGATTCAGGGCGGACTGCTGAGGGGAAGCGATCTCCTGGTGTGCTCTCCCTCCGCGAGCGGTAAAACCCTGGTGGGGGAGATAGCGATTTTGAGGTGGGTTCTGGAGGGTGGAAAGGCGATATACATGGTTCCCCTGAAGGCTCTCGCGAGGGAGAAGTTTGGTATGCTTGTCAGAAGGTACCGTGACCTGGGTCTGAGGATCAGGATATCCACCGGGGACTTTCACTACACGCCGGAGATTCTGGGGGACGCGGACATACTGGTCACCACCATTGAGAGGTTTGACTCGATTCTGCGCCTGAACCCCGGCTGGCTGGATGACATCCGTGTGATTGTTGTGGATGAGATACACGTTATGGGTGATGCGGAGAGGGGTGGAAGGCTGGAGAGCGTGCTCCTGAGGATAAGGGAGAGACTGCGGGTTCAGCTCATCGGATTGAGTGCAACCATCGCCAACGCTGGTGAGATCGCCGACTGGTTGGGGTGCAGGCTTGTGGAGTCGGACACCAGACCCGTGCCGCTGAAAAACTACATCCTAGTGGAGGCTGACAAGCTGAAAGCCATAAGAAGACTGGTCTCAGCAACGATTCAGAGCGGTGGACAAGCACTCATCTTTGTTTCACGCAGGAGGGACGCGGAGAGCCTGGCGCGTAAACTTGCTAAGCTGGTTGTGTCCCACCTGGATGAGGAGGAGAGGGAGGCTCTCATGAGCAGATTCGCTGAGAGCAGGTCTTATTCCAAGCGTTTGGTCGAGTTGATGAGGCAGGGCGTGGGGTTCCACCACGCGGGGCTGAACTACGCTTCCAGGGAGCTCGTGGAGGACGCCTTTCGCAGCGGTTCGCTTAGGGTTGTGTGCTGCACAACCACTCTCTCAGCTGGGATAGACGCGCCGGCGAGGCTGGTTGTTCTCAGAGA
>JAUQYY010000034.1 GCA_030587505.1 Candidatus Sigynarchaeota archaeon | reverse complement strand
ACACTTTATATTCTGAAAGTAAGGGAGTTACATTGTACTTCTTTTCATGTTTGGGATGTTTGGTAAGTATGTTTTTGGCTGGGATATGTGTTTTAGCGGCGTGAAGGGGAAACTTATATGGGGGCTTCTTTCCGCGAATAGAGGCTTAAGAAGGGAACCAGACAAAACGCCAGCAAACCCAAACACAAGCAAAACACATACCAAATACATCGTGCCTAGAATTTTATGAATATCTGTTGTAAGCTGCTTTGAATTTTTCTAGTTTTGTTTTTCTTGAAAAATGTTTGGAAAATGTTTTCGAACCATTTGATGGCCTTCTTACAACAAAGATGTTTAGTGTAAATCGGGGGTTTTCACAATAGCGATGGTCATCATAAGCGGGAGTGCGAGTTCTGCCCACCTGTTGGGTTTGGCTACGCCGGATGCCGTTTGGATGGGTGTTTGGGCTAGTGACATTGAGAGGTATAACCTTCCCAGTGATAAGCTGAGCGAGATTGATATTAAGAGGTGCAAAGATCTTCTTAGGGATCCTCGGTACCAGTCTAAGTTCTGGCAGGAGGAGCTTAAGACTTTTCTGAGGATTAGAAAGAAGGCGGAGCAGCAGGCTTTCAGCCGTTACGGTTTGACCTACGTGGTGGACGAGTATCTGCCTGCCAAGCTTAAGCAGGTTGAGGAGATGAAGGAGAAGGGACTCATCTAGTTGTATTATGGTTTTTCGTTCCGTTCTTCCGATTCTGTTTCTGCTTTTTTGTGATTTTTGAGGTTGCTTGGGTTATTTTTAAATATTTTAAGGTTATATGCCATAAAAGGGGTAACTGTTTTAAAAAATGTGAATAGGGATGGTTACGAAGACTGAGGCGCTTTACAGGGCTCTTCTGCCGCTTTCGGTGGTTAGTTTTGACGATATCGTGGAGAAGGCTTCGCTTGTTCTTGGGGTGGCTCCGAGTCGGGGGTATGTCTATCGTAAGTATGTGGATAGGTTGGTTAGGAGTGGAAGGCTTCGGAGGATTCGGAAGGGGTTGTATGTGGTTCTTTCTCCCGCTGAGGAGTCGGGTGGGCACGCGGTGGACAAGCTTTTGATTGCCTCTAAGATTCGGGATGATTACTACTTGGGGTTTCACACCGCTCTGGAGTATTATGGTTGTGCTAATTCGCTGTTTAATGAGGCCTATGTCTGCGTTAAAGCGAGGGATAGGTTTGATTCTTTTCGGTATGGGCGTTTCAGTTTTAGGCCGGTTTTCGTTGGGGATACCGCTTTTGAGGTTGAGGAGAAGAGTTATCGTGGAAGCTTGGTTAGGGTTAGTAGTAGGGAGAGGACGTTTGTTGAGTGTGTGGATAGGGTTCGGTATGCGGGTGGTTGGGAGGAGTGTCTTAAGAGTCTGGAAGGTTTGGGGGGTCTGGATGTGGATAAGCTTCCGTATCTGCTCTCCACTTATGGGAACGTTACTCTCGCTAAGAAGGTTGGTTACATTCTTGAGCTTCTTAGGGAGTATTCGCCGTTCTATGAACACGTAACTGAGGAGCTTTTAAGGGATATTGAGAGACAGGCGAGTGGCCCGCCGCGTTATCTTGTGAGTGGAGAGAAGGGTTCTCTGAACAGAAGGTGGAACCTGTACGTTCCCGAGGGGTTCGAAGAAAAATTGAGAGGTATCTAATTGAAGAGGGAATATGATCTTGATGAGCTGGCGAGGAATTATGGCTTTAATGTGCGTGTGATGGAGAAGGTTTGTAGGATATCGGATTTGGTGGAGGATATATCTTATGTAAGATTTCTTAGGGACCGTTTATCCCTTTACGGTGGAACCGCCTTATCCTTTATTCACTTCGAAGAACTTTTACGCCTTTCTATAGACCTCGACTTCAACTATCGGCACGTGGACACGAAGGACTGGGGAGAAGTAAGAAAGGATATTGACAGGAAAATAAAGGACGTCCTTTACAGGCAAGGATACCGAGAATCCGACTTGGCTATAAGCCCGACTTATCCGCTGGTTAGAATTACCGTTCGATATTCTAGCAGCCAAGGGTTAAGGGATAATTTCAAAGTTGAGATTGGATATATACGAAGGTATCCGATTCTTAAGGAGGATGTGCTGGCAGCCTTTAAACACATAGGTACGCAGGAAAGGTTTCCGATAAAGACGCCTAGGAGGGAGGAACTCTTTGCAAACAAGTGGTGTGCTCTCCTCTATCGGAGAACATCAAGAGATCTTTTTGATGTTTATCAAATTATGGATATGGATATGGATATTACGGTTTTTCGAAAATGCGCTGTAGTTGACAGTTTAATGCGTGGGAAACCAAAACTCTATAAATAAACATAGATGAAGCTATCAAAAAGATAGCCATAAACTCCAGTTTAAAAAATCTTCTACAAACAGAGAAATTTTTAGAGTTCGACTTTAAACAATTGGCGGAACGGGTTGCCGATTTCAGCCGGTCGGTTATAAAAAGCCTTACGAAAAATGAGATTAAAGCGATTGACCGATTTTTTGAACTCAAAACATTTGAACCAGATCTAATTGATGAAGAAGGGATATTTCATGAAGAATTAAAGAATCATCCTTCTATTCTTTGGGCACTGAATAGACGGGTTTAGGATCAGACCTCTATTCTGTGGGTTCCTCTTTAGAAGGTATATTCGAAAAGAGAGCGTACCATGCTTGGTAACAATTTTTTCTTTGAGGATTAGGCTGTTTTTGGGGGAAGACATTTTCGGGAGCTTTATTTTCGATCGGGGTGGCTTTTTTGCTGGTTACTCAGGCCGCGAATTCTAGGGCCTGTTTTATGTCGTCTTCTTCAAGTTGCGGATAGTTTTCGATTATTTCTTTAAAGGATTTTCCGATGGCAACCAGGCGGACGATGAGAGCTACTGGTATCCTTAGCCCCCTGATGCAAGGCTGGCCGCCCATTACGTTAGGGTCAATTGTAATCCTGTCGAATTCCATGCTTTCGTCTTTGGACATTAGTGTCGCCTCAAACGGTGTATTTTATTCCAGTAACTGTCCTCTTGAACTTTCTCATTAGTATAAATACCTCAGCAGATAAAAGAATAGCGCTCATGCTGGTGTATTCGAGTTATTTCAAGCTGTTAAAAGGTTTAATTTTTTATAATAACTCCTATGAGGAATTTTAAGAGTATCTCGAGGAAAAATTGATGGGTGTCTAGAATTAATGAGGGTGAATACGTTCTTGAAGGGTTAGCGTGGAAATACGCCCTTAAATGTTCGTAATGGATGGAAAGTTTGTGGGAGATTTCACTTGTTAGAGAGCCTGTCCTCCGTTGGATTTCTTAGAGACTACCGGTCTCTTTTGAAGTGGAACGCCTTAATTCTTCTGTGTGAAGAGTTTTTATGCGTACTTGGGAAGATTGTGGCTCCAGTTAGTCTCGCCTTTTCATCGTTTCTCTTATTTGGATATCCTGGTAACTGTGGTTTCAAGAAACCTGTTACATGGGAAGAGTGTTGGGTGTGTTCTACTGTTTTTGAGAGAGTTTCCGTTGGAGGATTTTTGTAAAGCTTGGTTTTGAGGTGATGGGTGTTTAATTTTTTTCTTGGTGCGGGGGTTTGTTGTTTATCTTAGGGATTCTATGAAGTCTTCGAATAGTCGGAGGAGGAAGCTTGATGGTGGGATTTTTTCTGGGAGGAGGAAGATGTTTCCTCCTTCGAGGAAGTAGATGGATACTCCTCTTTGTTTTACGAATCGGTTGTGGTATACGACTTCGAAGGTTTTGTTTTTCATGAAGTTCATATTTTTGAAGAAGATGATTGGGGCTTCCTGTTTTGGTCCGATGCCTTGTATGGGGATTGTTCTTACGTCTTTTGGCCATTTTTCCCGGGGTATGGTTTTTCCGGTTTCGTCTATTATTTTTTCTAGGCATAATCGTATGCGGGGTTGTCGCTTCTATTGTGTAATATTATAACGTGTTCGTCGGGGTCTTGGTTGTAGGAGTCGTTGAGTTTGGCTTCGAAGGTGGATTCGTACTGTCCGGTGATGAGGTCGCTCTGCCGTAGTGATATCTCCGCCTGGGCCCAGATTACTATTAGCTGGAAGTAGATGATGATTGGTATGAACGCGTTTGCGTGCAGGAAGACCCAGAGTAGAATTGGGAAAACCGCCAAGATGAAAAAAGAGTGTTGAAACGGTTCTTAGAAACATGCGGTACTTCATTTAACCACTCTCTGGGGGGTAGCCCTCCCTACTTTTTCGGATAGGTGGGCGATTGGTTATCTTTATAGGTGGGTTTGATTTCTTAAAATTTTCTTCCTGGACACTTTTAAACGAGGCCCTATTTCTCGAATCGTCTCTCAGATGGGCCGGTGCACCAGGAGAAAGGGGTTCGTGGAATTATTGGACGAAAGGGATTATTTGTTTCTCCGCTCTGTCCTATCTGGTGGTTAGCTAAGAAGTTACAAAAGTGGTATAAGTTGACACTTTCCTGTAGGCGTGTTTTTCATGTCGCGATGGGAATATTTCATGGAGAGAATTGTGCTTGTGAATAGGTGATTATTGGGTGATGTATCCGTTGAAAAAGCTGGAAGCTTATCGGGGCTGCGTGATTAAGCATCTCAATCTTATTTCTAATTTTTTATCGAATAATTTAAATAAATTCAGAGAATATTTGAGAACCATACTTAACTCTGTTATAAGCCGGTTTGATAGGAGGTATATTTTTTGAAGCCCGCGTTGCTATACGGAAAGAATGACTTAAGGGTTGTTGATGTGGACATCCCTGAGATAGGCTTTAGCCATTGTTTCGGTGTTCATATTTCCAGGATCTCCCCTCTTTTGATGGTGGGTTTGAGGATCCAGTACCATGATCCGTCTGGGAGGTAAACTCTTCGGGAGCCGAGCTCTTTGAGCCGTTCGCTCAGCCTTCTTAGCACGTTCTCCATGAAGTGTTTTCTGTCATGTATTATGACTCCGTCCTCTATCATGTCCAGGTAAATCGGGCGATTTATTAGAGCCTCTTCGGGGCGGAGAGGGTGAAACTGAATCCAGACCTGCTTCTCCGGTGGTTTACCCTCCCTCTCCCTTAGTTGGAGTATGATGTCAACCAGCTCATCCGTCCTGCGGTGCAAAGACTTGTCGAAGTCTTCGCACACCACAAGCACATTCACATCGCTCTCTGGTTTAGCCGCTCCTCGACCCACCGAGCCGAACACCACCACGGAAACGAGCCTCTCCCCAAACCTCGCCTTCAGCAACTCCAAAAGTAAACTAACCAGACCACGATACTCCTCCTGAGGAATAGCCTCAACCCCAACCCTCAATATAAACACCCTATTCACCCCCTTAATCGTAGTACCCTCACTTATAAAAAATATGTCTCTAAAGGTGGGTTCCGCTTCGGAACGGAAATCTTTCCTTCCTATCTCCACCCCGAGTATAGAAATCTGTTGCGTTCCTTTTTGGGGTTTAATCTCTGGAAAGGATGTGGGTGGTTCTTTTTGCATGCTCATCCCTGTTTTCTTCTCGAACTGGTGATGGCGGAGTGGGGCGGATTCGAACCGCCGCCTCCACACAACGGAGAACAGATTTCCACTGAGCTTCAGCATTCCAGCTTCGATTCACTTCGAATCGTTTTGATTCGAGTCTGTCGCCTTACCTGGCTCGGCTACCACTCCACGTTTTCAACCTTTTTCGCTTCCCTAACCTGTGTTCACTCACCAGTATCAGAGCCCACCAAGCGCTTTGGGAAGGAGTTCCACGAGCAGCCGCAAATGAGCTTGGAGCGCCAGGCCCCAGTTACTTGTTTGTGTTTGGGGAATGTGGGGAGAATCGAACTCCAGATCTCTTGCTTTCTTCTTCCAATTGAGCCTCTATCGACGAAGCAGGCACCATCCCTGCGAATCGCAGGCAAGCGCCCCGTCCACCGGTCCACACATCCAAAGTGGTGGACGTGGCAGGACTTGAACCTGCGTACTCTTGCTATCTCCATTGGGTTGCTTCCTAGCCTCCCAGCCTGTTAGAAGGCAAGCACCCAACTCCGAGCTAGGCTACACGTCCACCGCTTGCGCATCACTGTTAGTTTGGTGAGTCGCCTTCGCCTCTCAGGATGGTGGTGGGATGGGGAGGATTTGAACCTCCACATGCTTGGTTCCAAACCAAGGGCACTATCCAAGTTATGCTACCATCCCCCTGGTGCCTCCGGCGAGATTCGAACTCGCGTCTCCGGATCGAAAGTCCGGTATGCTTGCCGGGCTACAATACGGAGGCACCGATTCAAAACCGGTGAGCGAATTGAACCTCGATTCTTCACCCTTTAGGAAACTCTGATTCTCTCGCTTCAATCCTTTGGAGGATGGTGGTAAGAGGGGTGAGGGTTGAACTCACGACTTCCAGCTCTCTTAGAGAATCTACAGAGGACCGGCCCTCTACTCGAACCGATACCCGCCCTAACCGTGTATTCGGTGTCCTAATTCATACCGTCACGTTTCATCCCAGCTCTTCATAGCAGAGACGCCACGGCAACTGGCGTCTGACGACTGGAAAATCTCAGGTGCCTTGAGACCAACGCTGATGTGGAGTTTGAACCCCGTGTGTTCATGGTGTTGAAACCCTTGCTGTGCTGTTGCCCCTTTTTTGATGCCTCGTAGGAGATTCGAACTCCTATCCACAGACCGAGGATCTGTTGTGCTTAACCGTTTACACCAACGAGGCTAACGATTGGTAAAGGGTGGTAGAGGGTATCGGATTTTCGCCCCGTACACATTGTTTGTGTGTTCGGGTTTCGAACCGATGTCGGTGGATTTCTCCTGTGGCCAATCAGACTGTGGCTGACCATACTCAAAGTCCACCATGCTTGACCACTACACCAACCCTCTACCCTTTTTCCTTTGAGGAGGATAGAAGGGATTTGAACCCTTAACTCCGGAGTCACGGTCCAGTGTGTTCCCGTTACACCACTATCCTCAACCAGGGTGTGAAGGCTCTGGAGAGATTCGAACTCTCAATCTTCTCCTTACAGGGGAGACGCCGTTCCAAGTTGGCTACAGAGCCACGAGTGGTGCGTGGAGGAGGATTTGAACCTCCAAAGCGCTGCCGCATCGGATTTCTCACACCCTTGAAATGTTAAGGGTGGAACTCGGACCTTTAGGGGTTCTAAGTCCGACCCCGTTCCCTGGTTTGGGTATCCACGCACAGTGTTCAGCGGACTGGAGGGGATTCGAACCCCCGACCTTCGGGTCTCCTTCCGAGCTTGTAGGCTCCCGGATAAAAGCCCGCCGCTCATCCATACTAAGCTACCAGTCCACTCTCTCACAGCCACCGCTGGTGGGTGGTGAAGGAGTCGAACCTTCACCCTGCCGTTCGGCTCCGTCCACTATGGAAACCTGCCAAGCGGGTTGGGTAGGATTCGAACCTACGACTTCCTCGTCGCTGCGCAGAATGCTCAACAGCGAGGCACTCTACCGATTTCTGAGTTACCAACCCAACTGGTGCATCGCAAGAGATTCGAACTCTTCCCTGCTGACCGGCAATCAGCCGTGCTAACCACTAACACCAGCGATGCAGACACATCCGGATTATGATCCGTTGGAATCTTTGATTGAACAGGTGAATCGAGTTAAACCCTCAGCCGCGGTTAGCGGAGAACGTGTCTGACCCCAAACCTCGGTCCAGCCGCGCTGGTGGAGTGGGCAGGACTTGAACCTGCGACGGTCTGAGCTTCGGTCAGACGCTCTCCCGACTGAGCTACCACTCCTCTGAGTCTGCGCCTGGTGGGGTTGGGAGGATTTGAACCTCCGACCTTCCGATACCTCCTTCCAAACCCTCTTGCGGAAAGCGGTCTTTCAAGACGCGCTCCAATGGTTTGGGAACTGGAGTCGGCCACTCTTCCGAGCTGAGTTACAACCCCTGCTCTATGAGTCCGCTGTGGGTTTCGGTGGTTGGCGGGTTGTGAGGGATTTCCATACTCCACGCAACCGTGGAGACTTTGAACCCCCGTCACGGCATAGACAGTGCCATATGCTGAGCCGGACTACACCAACAACCCAAAGAAACACCACAGCTAAGAAGCTCCAGCGCTCCTTAAGCCTCTCCACACTCAGAACCCAATTCAACGGACACACAGCCTCGCTGGATGAAATGGTCGGAGTTGGCGGATTTGAACCGCCACCCAGGGGTCTACAGCCCCTGATGCTACCCTTACACCAAACCCCGAACACGCCCACCCCTCACAGACCTTCAGGACGAAAAACTTTCCTCGTGGAAAACACCGAAAATGTCGCAGGGGAGTGGATCCCCTCTCTGCTCAGACTTAAACTCGAGAAAAAACGCTCGTGGACAGTCTCCGGGTGGACGGTTGAGTTGGGTCAGACGCGGTTCAGTTAAAGGATTCCCTGTGGTTACTGAGCCCCTGAGCGTCGCTGTGGCACAGACCACGCTGTTTCAGTGGCGCCGTTTCTGCGGAGTATGGCGTGCTTATTGGACTATCCTCTGCAGAGAGTGGATACCTATTCGGCGGCTGCCATCTAACCGCCAGTGTTTGTAGCTGTGTTTCTTGCTTTGCCACTCACGTCCACCTTTATTCTGTTCTTTAGTCCACACACATTCTTGTCCAACAACCATATATAAACCCATCGGGTGAAATCACCCCACTCGAAAATGCGGAGAGGGTTGTGATCGGTCTTTACCAACACACGGGTGGAGAAACCCAAAGGGCTGAGGTGGAGACATGGCTCCCTGAAAGTATGTCACGCTGATGACTAACCTGAAGAAGAGAGGGGGAATTGGTTTTTGCCACTAGATCCTCTGCCACTAGATCCGGAGGTAAAAAGCGTAACACAGCCACTACTGGCTTCTGGATTCAGAGACACGTAGAAACGGTCTGTAACTGGTGTAAATTTTGTGGCATCTTATACATTCGAACCCAACCGGCTCACCCTCTCCTTCTAGCAGTAGAGCATCGGTTTCACCAAGTTTCCCATCGCCGCAGAGGTGAAGCGCGGTGATCTTCGACGTGTTCCCGCAGTTGTAGCACTCGTACATGTAATCCACAGATGACACTCTGCGGGCTCTGTTAAGAGACACCACGAATTTTTCTATGATTATTCTTCCACAAACACCACAAGCATACACTATCTCGTCAGGTGTTATAGTGGTTGGACAGCCACAACTGGGACAGTTCCTGTATGGCCGCTTGACTCGGGTTCCCAGAAGAGTTTTAACCTCCAGTTTTTGGTACCATCCGCACCACTTGCACAGCTCAAACAGTGCAGAGTACCTGCTGGAGAAGCCATTCCACTCAAGAACCTTCAAGAATTCAGTCGTCTTCGACATCTCTCAGGCCTCTTCCCTTTTTCCATCCGCGGATTTGCAGAATCCTCCGCGGCGCACTCACCAAGTGATTCCGGTCAAAACCATAAAAACCCCGCTCGTAGAAGGGGTGAAGTGAAACTGACAGTGGACGAAGCGGGGAAACCCTAACTCAGATGAGGCAGCGTCTGAATCCACCCCTCCTTACGCGAGAGTTCGAACCAAACGTTTCTCCACGCGAGACGCTCTACGCTCCCTCATAGTTCTCCATGCAACAAGAATTAAAAAGGAAGCAAAAACAATAATACTGGCTATGAGGGAACCCAACACAACCGCTGGAAGAACTTCAACAAGCCACATTTCAACCTACCCCTCCTTTTGGATCGGAAAAGTTGAGAGCACGAGTCCAACATCGGCTCAGTCACGTTCCATCTCAACGGTGCCTATTGCTTCTAATTCACCCCTTCTTCTAGACGAACATCAATCATGTTGAACAAGTATTTAAAGTTGATTCGAACCACGTTCCAAAAATTTCTGAAGTTTGAAACCCACTACCACAAAACGGGAAAAAGTTAACTTTTCACCAGCACACCACAATCACTCGACCCTCCTGGATTGAAAAACCTTCACACACAAAGAGCGGGAGTTTTACGGTCTTTTTCGCAGAAAAGAAGCCGAAGGAAAACCAACCTGGCAAAAATAGCTTAGGAAAAACGGTTAGAAGAAAGTGTTAGAGACGCCCAAAACCCGAAACATGGGAGAAACTCCTCCAAAGCAAACCCCAAGCGACACCATCGTTGCTCACGACACAAAGCTTATATTTTTTGCTAACGCCGTTTTACCTGGTCTCTGTAAGTTAATGGACTGTGAAGTAATGGGCGACAATACTAGTGAATCCAAGCGGTTCAGTTTTAAGAGTCCCATGGGTGCGGCTGTTAAGCCCTTCCAAGACTCATGGCGAGGGAGCCGCCCCGTGGCTCATGCGGATGGCTGGGAGGTTCCCAATAGTTCTTATGAGAAAGAGGGAGGCTTGCTACCCTTCTGACGAGCGTGCTGGAGTTAAATTCTAGAGAGGTAATCTGATGTTGGAATCAGAGTTCGTTTTCAAGGTATTGGTTGTTGGCCCAAGGGAGGAGGTTAAGGACCGGTTCCTTCTGTCCATGGGTCCGGACAGCTATTTTCTGGAGTGCTTCAAGTCTATCGTCGGCGTCAGCCTGCAGGTGAACGTCGTCAGCGTCAAGGGCAGGCTGGTCAAGGTTCAGATATGGGACGTTTACGACTCACCACCCTTCAAATCCATGTTCCACCACTATTCTAAGGGCGCCTACGGCGCGATTGTTCTCCTCACCGAGCGCATCGAGAACGAAGCACCAAGGTACATCAGGGAGATCTACAAGTACTGCGGAAGGGTTCCAATACTAGTCATCATAGTGAGCGAAAAAAGCCCCGGGGAAATCGCCCAAGAGTACTGAGATGGCTTCATCGAATACCCCTTGGAGAGCCTAAAGATCATCTCCGAGAAGATATTTGAGGGAAAGACCGAGCCCGTTTATCTGAGGCTGTCTTACAGTGTTCTCCCCACCTACGCTCAGCTCCTCGGACAGAGGAGACTGGAGAGCCTGCCAACCGCCCCGATAAACGTTCCCATCGTAAAAGAAACGCTGCAAGCCATGGGGTTCGACACCAAGGATGACAAGGTTGTTTTGAGGGATGAAAAAGCCATCTACACAGTCGACCTAAAAAGCGGCGACGTTTACGTGGAGCCAGTCCAGTGCGAAAACTGTGAAAGGGGCTGCGTAAGAAAAGAGAAGGTTTGCATGGTTCTGGCGTCTTCCGGCTGGTCAAGCAGCCCAGACGTTTCACAATCAGACCTCCTTGTAATCTCAAAGGTTTACGCCATAGCAAACAACGAGCTACCCCGAGACGTTCAGGAACAAATAAACAAGATCCTAGACTGCCCACACAAAGACACAAAAAAGAAAACCAGAACCAGGAGACGGAGAACCCGAAGGCAAGAAATCAGAATCTAACACGACAAAGAGCAGCCCGGCCCACTTATAGCAGCAGCTTTACCTCGTTCACTGCACCCGTTGGTGCAACTGGGTTTTTAAAGCCCTTTTAAGTATTTTTAGAACCTTTTCTTGACCGTCTCGAATTATGGTTATTTTTCCCTCCTCGTTGGTCCCGACCGCCCCGCACAGGATCACAGTCTGCTCTGAGAGTTTGAAACCTATTTCCCTCTCAATCTCTCTCACCGATTCCACCTCGGCCACCTGCGGGTTTCCGGAGTTTCCGATGGTTCTAATCGGATTATGTCTGAAGGGGTCAACATATGTGGCGTTTACATTCTGCGATTTTAGAGCTGTGGTTATGAGTTGTGCTTCGAGAAGCTGACCTAGTGCAAGGAGTTCGTCCAGCTCGGAAGACTCTACCTTGTTGCTGGAAGACTCGTAAGCTAGGCTGGCTAACTGGTCGGAGATGTTTCCCGAACCGGTTATCACTATGAGGATTTCACGGTTCCTGTTTCGCTTAACGTGTTGTGTGATGCGTATTATGTCGGACGGTTCTGAGATGTTCATTCCGGGAATCTCCAGAATCAACCTGTTTTTTCCTTCATGGGTCATTTTTTCCACGCACCTCCTAGAGGAACTTGATTTTTGGGGGAAGATAATCCCGAATACTCCTCAGGCTGCTCGGTGTTTCGCCCTCAATTCTCACAAGCTGGGGCAGCTTGCCCACCATGCCAGCGTACTCTCCACGAATTATGAGTGAGCCTCTCACTCCCCGAATGGTTTCGGCTGTTTCCAATCCTCTCTGCACCGATTTTTCGACGTCGCCGCCCTTGACAGCGTTTCCCACCGCTGTTGCTGCGGCGTCTGCGAGAGCCGCGTTGTCTGCGATTATTGTGGCTGCGTCTGCCTCTCCGAAGCTAATCGCGTGGCCCACGGTTCCGGAGCTTGTGCCTATTCCTATGGGAAAGTCTTTCGGTTTTAGTTTGAAGGCGATCTTACCCGAGAGTGAGGATGCACCGGCCAGTATGCCCACGATGATTTGGGTGTTTGACTGGGCGGAGATTTCGCCGCCGTTTTCCACAACGGCCACCTTTGCTGAGGGTAGCATCGCTTCAACCGCATGGTCTGCTAGGGCGCCGGCCACGGCTGCCATGGGGCCCACGCCCGCTTCGAGTGCCGCTCTCGCCATGGTGTGGACTATTTCGGGGGCGTCCCTGACCTCTAGTGGCGTGTGGGAGGTGAGGAATTCGGGGTTTTTTCTGATGTAGGCTTCCAGCTTTTCGCGGTTCTTTTTGACGGAGTTGATTGCGATTTTAACGGTTCTGGGGTTGTCTGTTTCTATTGTGAGTTTGGATTGTTTTATTGTGTACGTCACTCGTGTTAATGTCATTCCTGCACTCTCAACAGATGTTTGTATGGCTTTACTAATCGAATTACAGGTATTTATACCTTTCGCTCATATTTTCATAGATAAATATTACTCAAATTCATATTAAATTTGGATGACCGAAAAGAAACCCAAACCAAGAAACAAACACAAAAACGCAAACAACAGAACCCGCCAAAAAAAGCCAAAGAAGCCTGAAGAGAAAAAGGAGAAACACGTCAACATTCCAAGATTCGTTCAGAATCAAACCACATAAAATAAATAGTATAGCCTCCAAAAGTTGGAGGAAGGACAGGAGCAAGACCGAAATGGCTACATCAAGCGTGTGGTCAAAAAAGGGGATGACTGCCCTCCTAATCATACTCATCTTTCTAATATCGACTCTCCCATTCTTCTTCTACACTCAACCTTCAACTCCACTCGTTATCAGGTTTCCAACCAGTGAAGCAAGTTCCAACTGGGTCATTGACCCCAAAATCAAACAAATGGCGAAGAGCCTAGACGGGGAATGGATACCCGTAATGGTACGGTTCAAAGAGTACATTAACAAGAGCTTGATGGAGGAGCTGGACAACCTGAGCTATTTGAGAGTCAGGCGCGACGCTCAGGGGGAACCCTTCCTCGTAAACCTGGGGGACATACACGTTCTTCCCTGTGACATTAAGGGTTACGACAAGCTGGAGGAATTCACCAAACGCTACCAGAACAAGATAATGTACGTGGAAAACAACTTCAGGCAGTACATGTCCCCCAGCATAGTCAACGAAACAGAGGAGATACTACAGACCATGAGCTCCCAAGGTGTGGATGGGAAAGTGTACCAGTCAAAAGACGCAAAGCAGCCAGCGGAGCCAAAATGGTGGGTTGCGCTGACCAAAGCCCCCCAGGTCTGGGGCCTGCAGCTAAACGGGCGTAACATAACGGGTCAGGGTGTGAGCATAGTCTTCCTCGATGCGGGAATAGACGACTGGCAGTTCGAAACCCCGGAGGGAAACTTCACGAAGACCCAGGGCGAGGTGATACTGAACATAGAAGGATCAACGGGAATAGTCATTGACACCAGCAACACCACATACGATCCCATCCCGGACATTCACCCCTACGGAGTGAACCACGGCACCGCCTGCGCCGGCGCAGCAGCGGGGGGTGACAACAGGGGAGTCGCCAAGGGTGCAAACATAATTGACATCAGGGTTATTGACTGGGACTTCGGCTATGATCCCGCGAACCTAATCTTTTGGATGGCTTGGTGTGCAGCCAACAGGGACAAGTACAACATCAGCGTAATCAACTTCAGTGACGGAACAGACAACCCCATCCGTATGAGCAGAACACTAACAGCCATGATGAACTATGTTTACCGCTACTGCGGAATAGTTGTTTGCGTGGCCGTTGGGAACAACTACAACAGGATAAGGTCTGTTTCAAACCCTGGCGACGCAGAGTTCGCCATAACGTCGGGAGCGTGTAACAATTTCGGCCTCCCATCGAGCATAACAAGCTTCGGGCCCACATGGGACTGCCGACCCAAGCCCGAGGTTCTAGCCCCGTCCACAAGCGGCCACACGAGCCTGGCTGGTCCGGAAACCGCGGGCGTCGCAGCAATGCTCGCCCAGACCTGCAAGGAGCTCGGCATACCCCGGGAGGAGTGGTCGCTCAGAATACGCGCAGCCATAATAAGAGCCGCCGCTATGAACGACATACTGCTGCCGGGCTGGGACCCAGCCTCGGGGTACGGGCTGCTCAACGCGCTGGACGCTTACCACCAGATAGCCGACACATCCTCCTGGTCCAAGCACGTTGAGGTCGCAAAGTGGCCCTACACCTTCGCTACCCCGGACGGAGCATACATCGTACCCCTGGGCCCCTTCATGGTGACGGTTTACTTCTGGAATGTGAGGGTTACGGTGGAGTGCGACGGTCAGGACATGAGTCCTCACCTTGTTTGGCTACAGGACTTCAAACCCGTTAACAGTTTGGCGGTCGTGGGGGAGCTTCAGGGAGTGTGGGTTATGACCCCGGGGCAGAAAAACAGTATAACCTACCAGGTTCTGTCACTAACTCCGTTCGTGTTCTTCCAACCCGCAGTGGTCGGATGGATCTGAAACCATCCCTAACATTGAATCCTTTCCCTCAAAAAGGAGTTTTTGAAAATCTTATAAGAGGCGGAGAGGACTATAATTATTCTGGGTTTCGGTCCGAGCGAAGAAAATGTACGGCCGAAGGAGAAAGGTTTGTGTGCATCACGGTTTGAGAAGGGTTACTGTTGCGTTCTGGGAGGTTGAGGAAAGGTAGCAGCTGGAACGAGGAGCTGAAAAAGATCGGTTTGACTCTCAGGGAGGCTAGGGAGCTCCAGAGGAGACTAGCTCTGAGGGTAATCGAGGAGGACAGGTTCGAGAGGGTTGAGAACATCTGTGGCTTAGACGTAGCGTACCACGGTGACACAGCGATTGCGTGTGCGGTTGTCATGAGCCGTGAAGACATGCGCGTAATCGAGGAGGAGGTGGCCTACACGAGGGTTACCTTTCCGTACGTACCCACCCTTCTCTCCTTTCGGGAAACGCCGGCAATAATCGAGGTTGCCAGGAGGCTGAAGAGCCACGTGGACCTATTCATGGTGGACTCAAACGGAAGACTGCACCCCAACCTGCTCGGAGCCGCTTCCCACTTTGGAATCCTCGTAGATAAACCGGTAATCGGCGTGGCTAAAACCCTGCTCTGCGGCGAGGTGCAACCTCGGAAACGGGGGGAACGGTATTCCCTCATCATGCTTGATGGCAGAGTGGTGGGAGCAGCGGTCACAACCCGAGTTGGAGCCAAGCCGGTCTTTGTCAGCGTGGGGCACAAAATCTCCTTAGAAACAGCCATAAGAATCGTGCTGGAAACCTCAAGGCTTCGCATCCCCGAACCATTAAGGCTAGCAGACCTTCTCTCAAAATCAAGAAAAAAGGAGCTTAAAAACAGGCTTTAGGCCTACTTGCTCGTCCTTTGAATGACGAGGTCTGGCGAGTGTGGTGGTGATGGACTACTCGGGGTGTTTTTCCCAGAGTTCTTTTCTTCGAGCTTCCAGCAGGTCGTTTTTCAAGCCTCTGAACTCCGCTGCGCTGATTATTTCGAGTCCCTTCTCCTCGGCTGCTGGGAAGAGTTCTCTGATGCTTTCCCGCCAGTTGAGATCCCTAAGAAAGTGATGGTCCAGTATGAACTTTTTTACCCGTGTTTTGTCCATTATTTTGAGGATGTTGCTGATTGAATCCCGCAGGTTTTGCGGGGAGTAGTGACTTCCCAGCATGTAGGTCATGGGACCGTCGCAGAAAATGATATCCGGGTCTTGGTCTATCACAAAGAGCGTTTGAGAGTCGAGGCAGGGTCCCTCCACATCGGAGGTGTGCAGAAAGACCTGTTTCCCCTCCTTTACAGCGACCTCTGTTACGTATCCCAGCCTGGAATCCGCTCCGTGGAACACAGGCTTGGAGAAGACTATCTCCGTGTTTCCGAATTCGAAGGATTGCCCGTCGCTTCGCCTAACCTCGAGAGGGAGGCCCTCTATCCGTCTCAGGAAATAGGCGGACCTCCTCTTCTGGCTGAAGTTTATGTTCTTCTCAGGGTGCTTTACCAGAACGGTTTTTCCACGGAATATTTCCGGCTCCCTAGGGTTATAATGATCGTAGTGGTAGTGGGTGATGATGAGGATGTCGGAGTTCTCCGAGTATGACTTTATCGCCGTCCAGTGCTGTGACCTTCTCTCCAGTTCCGTTTTGTGGGGCTTGAGGCCGTACCTCCACGGGCCGAGAGCAACACCAGGATCGATTAGAATGCGGCAGCCTCGGGTTTCAATGTAGGTTGCCATACTTCTTGTGCCGAGGCTTTCAGAGGCTAGGGGAATAATTCTCATATTATCCTTTCTCCCGGAATAATGGACAAACACGGTTGGTGTCGGTGAACTCCTTGGCTCTGTTCTTCGTAGGGATTGGCTATTTGGAAAACTAATTGTATCAGCTGTTTTGATTCTATCCGTTTGCCCTTTTTAAAAATTTACCCGGTGCTTAACTTATTTTTGTTGTGGAATGATGAAAAGTAGAGAAAGGTGCCTGCGGAGGGTGTTATAAAAGTTATGAGGTGTGAAATTGCTGTGTTTTTGAAATTTCTTCTAGATTAAGTGGTTTAATTTGAAATAGGGGTATTTCAATTATTTAAAATTGAAAGAGGAGAGTTTTTGTGTATAATTTTTGGATAGGTAACGATTTTGAGGTTTGTTTTGTGAATCTAAAATGATAGCTATTTTGAGAGGTAAATCATTGACTGATATGTCTAATAGGATGGTTTTTGAAGTGTTGAGCAAGTATTATTCGGATTAAAGACATAAGTTTGCTTAAAAAGTTTAATAATAAATGATTATAATAAATAAATATTAGTAACATTTATATAATTCAAATCAGATGCACGTACTAACCAAAACTAAGGAGGAAATCTAATGTTACCCCTACAGTTCGACATGTTTGGTGCAAGCATGCTCTGGTGGATCATCATCGTCGTCTGGTGTATCATCGGCATTATCCTAGCGATCTGGGTCTACAAGGACGCTGAATCGCGAGGCATGAACGGCGCACTATGGCTCATCATAGTAATCCTAACAGGCATAATCGGACTAATCATCTACCTAGTCGTAAGAGAGTAAAAAGCACCACAATAATATTAGAAACCCTTTATTTTTTATCTTTATATTTTTATACTTCTCCGAGAAAACTGTGTTCACTCACCCACACTTCGAAAAGAAGACGAGTGCCGCACACCATTCCCGGATCGGTTGCGTTTAAAAAGGTTTTTAAGAGCCTAATTTTTCATTAGGATAAAACCGCACCAGTCACCAGTGGGCAGTCAGCCCGTACCTTAGGTTAGGTGTTGCTCGGCTTGGTTCGGCTCGGTTTGTTCTGAATCTTGCTAACGGTGGTTTAATGGTCAACTGGGAAGAATTGAAGAGAGTCCTACTCTACCTGTTATCGCATCACACCGAGGAGCATCTTGACAGGGCTCTCTGCATTAAGCTCTTCGGCAGGAGACTCTACATCTGCGCCAGGTGCACCGGCCTCACGCTCGGTTTCATCACAGGCATCCTCCTGCAGGCGTTCTCGATTATAACCTACCTGGAAGCCAGGATAAGCTTGCTTCTGGCTGTTTGCCTCGCCCTGCCAGCGATGGTTGACTGGTGGACGCAAGGCGTTTTCGGCAGGGAGAGTAAAAACTACATAAGAGTGCCAACCGGGTACGCTCTGGGGTTCGGAATAACCCTCCTAAGGTTCACTGAACCAGTCTGGACCATAGTCACGGTGATTATATTCTTCTTATTCGCGGTGTTTGCGGTGTACAGAAGGGTCATCAGGGAGTACGGTCCGAAGTCGGACATGTATCCTGGCAGGAGGGAGGAAAGGCAAACATAAAACTTTTACAAGATGAACTCTACATGTATTCTTGTTCAAGTGTTTGCGGATGATCGAAATGGAGTCCTTGGATTCTCTTCTCTCACGGTACGGAAACGCGAGGAAAAGAGTCATAGAGATACCCGTTGTGAGGTCCATCTTCGACTATTTCAAGGAGGAGGAGTGGATTAGAGTCGTCGCGGTTGTGAAGATGAACGGCGGAGTTGTGATGATTAAAAAGCCGGTGGTTGTAAGGGATGTTTATGGAAACCCTATGAAAATGGACGGATGGATTCTTGCTGGCGGGAAACCCGAAGCCAACGAGAGCTACGAGGAGGCGGTGGTGAGGGAGATATGGGAGGAAACCGGTGTGAAGGTGGAGGTGGAGAAACTCTTGGGCGTCTACATTTTCCGGTTCCTGAATCGGGGTGACCAAGTGGACGCCGTTCTGATCGCATTCTCAACACGAGCCGTGGGCGGAGAGCTGAAACCGGGCAGAGA
>JAUQYY010000027.1 GCA_030587505.1 Candidatus Sigynarchaeota archaeon | reverse complement strand
AATCGTGACGCCGACGTTCTCCCTCCCGGTCTCGCGGGCGATGAGGAGGGCCTTCCCCACGGTTGCAATGTAGGAGTGGGTTCGAGGCTCCTTCGGCTTGTACTCCAGGCACACCTTAATCCCCGTTTCTGCAATCTCCGAAATGGAATCGACAAGCAGGTCCCAGGCCTTCGGGTAGTTTGACTGGAAGGGGTAATCGTAACCGTCCTGTCCCAGCCAGATGTTAAACAGTTCGCATCCAAGCTCCCTCGCTGCCTCAACTCCCCTTCTGCAGATGTTTATCGCCTCCTTTCTGGTTTCGGGGTTTGTTGAGGATAGGCTTCCCTTCATCCACCTCCTGTCCCCCGCCAGGTCGATGCCGACCATCGAAACCACGAGTCCTGTTTCCCTGAGCACCTCTCTGAACGTGTCGAGGTTGTCCTCGTTCACGTTGCTCGGATACCCCACCTCGACTCCGCTCAGATCCTCTATGGTTGCGGCTCTGCGCAGCGCCTCCTCAACGCTGGTTTCGGGCCGGTAACCCTGTGTTAGAAACCTGTCGCCACACGGGCCGAACGCCCAAACACCCAGAGAAAACTTCTTCTCCTTCACAAAACCACCTTCCCATGAAATAAGCAAGGGAATATTCAAAGCAAATACTATTTAAGGTCACCGTCAAGCCTCAGGGAAACACTAGGCGTTATGTTCCTGCCAGTGAACCTTGCCATTTACCTGAACGAAGACATTGTACTCGTTACAAAAGGCGAATCCGAAATCTCAACAGAAGACTTTCCGAGAGAACTGCGGATAGCAAAGCAGAAAAGGATAAAAGTAAACTTCATCCGCTTTTTAAATTCTAGAATTTAGATTGGGCGGACTCGGAAATTGGGATGTTAAACAACTTCCTTGTACTTCTTGAAAGCTTCATCCCATTCTGATATGTTTTCGGGGTTATATACTCTGGGTTCAAACGAGCAGCGTACGATTCTTCGAATCACGGGCAGAGAAACCTTTCCACGCATCGCACACGCCTGGGTTAGAATGTTTCCTATGGCCGTCGCCTCGGCGGGACCAGCGTAGACAGGAAGATTCAGAGCGTCGGCGATGTACTGGCAGAAAACCTCGTTCCGCGAGCCACCCCCCACAACGTAAACCGACTCAAAAGACCGCTTCAGAAGACCCCTCAACCTCTCGTAGATTTCTCTGTGCCTCAACGCCAGGCTCTCAAGAACACATCGCACAACCTCACTCCGCCCCCTGGGAGGCTCCTGCCCCGTCCGTTTGCAGAAGTCCCTTATAGCCTCAGGCATACTCCGAGGATTCAGGAACACCGGGTCATCCGGGTTCACGAAGCACCTAAACGCGGGAGCGTCCAGAGCCTCCCGAACCAGGTCTCCGTACTCCACTTTTGCTCCCTCGGATGTCCACCGCCTCACACACTCCTGGAGGAGCCAGAACCCCGTGATGTTCTTTAGAAATCGAATGGTGCCCTCAACACCCACCTCGTTTGTGAAGCCAACCCTAAGGACGTCCTCGTTAACCACGGGTCTGTTCAGCTCGACGCCCATAAGAGACCACGTGCCCGCGCTTATGTAGATGAAACTCTCACCCCTTGCGGGTACGGCTGCAATTGCTGAAGCTGTGTCGTGGCTCGCGGGGGCGACAACCACTGTTTCGGTGAGTCCGAGCTCCTCCCTCAGCTGGTCTGTTAGCTCTCCGAGAACCGTTCCGGGTGGCACTATCCTCTGGAACCAGGCGGGGTTGAGTCCCAGCCTCTCTATGAGGGGCCAGCACCAGTCATGGTTGAAAACATCGTAGAGCTGGGTTGTGCTCGCGAGCGTCTGCTCCGAGGCGATCTCTCCTGAGAGGAGGTAGTTGAAGAAGTCCGCCATCATGAGAATCCGGCGGGTGATCGCCGCCGCGGGCGTCCTCATCATGGCGTAGAGCTGGTAGAGGGTGTTTATCCGCATGAACTGAATCCCCGTCAGAGAGAAGATCTCCTCCCTCGGAAAAATCCTGAAAACCTCCTCCATAACACCCTCGGTTCTCGGATCCCGGTAGTGTCTGGGTACACTCACGAGTTCTCCCCTCTCATCCAGAGCTGCGAAGTCAACACCCCAGCTGTCAACACCCAGACTAACGAGTCCACCTTCACACATCTGGGAGCAGAGACGCAAACCCTCCTTAATCTCGTCATAGAACCTCAAAACGTCCCAGTACACGCCACCCATAACTCGTGTACCCTCGGTTCTAAACCTGTAAACCTCAATTAACGATAATTTCTTTTCCGACCAGTCTAACCTGCCAAGCATTAGACGACCCGAACTCGCGCCCAGATCAATGGCAACCAGGGTCTCCATTCCAGCACTTCCGGTGCTTTTGACAAAAACTTTGGAGTCAACCCTTTATGTCTGTATCTTCTCTTTGGAGTAGATATCAGCCATGATTAGTATGGTCAGTGTTATGCATGCCAATAACAGGACTGTGAGCGCACCTCTATCTCTGAATGTGTTGTAATAGATAAGTAGGGATACGAATATGAGTTCCGGGGGTACCGTGACTGGTATGTTCTCCCCCACCAGTGCAAAGACGCTGAAGTGGTTGATTTCAACCGTTACGGTTCTCGTGCTGGTGTTGGTACTGCTTGGAATCGCGGTCCAGCTGTGATTCTCAGGGTTGAAGGCGTATATTTCCAGATTTTCGAGCACAGCTTTTCCGGCGAGTTCGGCGTGCCAGTAGTGAATCGTTAGGTTGCCGGAGATGTTCGCTGCCGTATCGTTTTTGGTGATGTAGATGAATCTTATTGCGGTTTTTCCGGAGGCGATGTCGGGATAGCTTGAGAACGTTGTTGTGCTAACATTAACCGTGGAGGGCGCATCGCTTGTGAGGTTCAGACTGGTGTCGGTAAGCCAGGATGAGTCGAAGAGAGCCGACTCTTCGGATGTTAGGATCGCTGTGCACACAGGTCTGTATTCTGAGAGCGCTTCCGGAGTCGCTTCGTACAAGGTTCCGTTGAGGCTGCACTCCTCAAGGATTAGTTCCTTGTGGTAGGTTTCGAGGGGGAGAATAACCTTCTCGGTGCCCTCCTGCACCTCGGTTGGTTTGTTGTAAACAAAGTGTGTCACAAGTTTAACCATTATTCCACTGCACTTGTCGAAGTACATGTCAACACTCAGAGTCGAGAGATTGGCGCCGCTCAGATCCGTGGGTTTTAGGACTGTGGCCTTCCAGCAGTCAAAGGTCCCTACTCTCTCCTGCCCACTTATCCGCATGGGAAGAATCACAGTTGCCACCGCCATGCCAGGCTCCTTCGTATGGTTTGCTAGCACAAAGTTTATCACATCCGCCACGAGAAAGATGTCCCCCTCCTTTGCCCAGAAGGGTATGAGCAGAGG
>JAUQYY010000021.1 GCA_030587505.1 Candidatus Sigynarchaeota archaeon | reverse complement strand
GAGCGTGGGGTGGGTGTGGGCTGGCCGCCCGAGAGGCTATTTTTAGTTGTTAGGCGTGTTTAATGGTTTTAGGCATGGATCTCCACCTGGGTTGGGTGGGTACATTAATCACCACGAGAAACACCTCTCTTTTCGGGGATTCAATCGGTTGTTTGGTTTTTGGATTGTTGAATGGGGGGTCTGTTTTATAAGTACTTTCCTGCGCGAAACAGAGGACGGTTAGGGTGTGTATGGGTGCTCAACGCGGTTTAACGCGGTTTTCCTTTTTTGGTGGGGGGTGTTTTGTGTTCTGCTTGTCTGTGTGTAGGTTGATTCCGTTTTTTGTGATGGTGAAGGTTTTCCAGTCGAGGTACTCGAGGCGTGCTCCTAGTCCTAGGATTCTGACTCTTCGTGTGAAGCCGTTCTCCGCTTTGTGCTGCATTTCTATTATTCCGTCGACGATGTGTTTGAAGGCGTTTATTTCTTTCTCGGAGTGCATGCCGCTTGTTAGCACTGTGAATCCGAGGTTTTTTTCCTCCTCGGTTATGGCTTTGAGCCCGGTCATTAGGGAGTACGCCCTCTGGAAACCAGCGTGCTCGAGCAGTGTTGAGAGGGAGGAGAAAATGGTTATTCCCCTGTGGCCGACCTTATCGTGTGCGGAGACTATGACCGACAGCAGCTTGGAGATGTTCGTTAGGCTCTCCACGGAGAACTCGTCATCATGATTGATAGGGTGTCTGGCGTACCAGAGGGTGAAACAGTCCACGAACTGGAAGGTGTTCTTCTTCTCGAGGGCTTCCACATCCCACCCGAACTCCAACATACGCGCCCGGATGCTGGCGGGTGAAGCGTCCAGCGTGACGTACACAACCGACCTGTTCGCAGAGGCTGAAAGGTAAGCCACTTGGTTCACAAAAACGGTCTTCCCAACCTTGGGAGGGCCAAGAACAAGGTAGTTTCCAGACGGAAAACCACCCCCAGTCCAACTGTCGAAGTCTTTCAACCCTGTGGGAAACCTTTCGGAAACCATGCAACCCCCTTCACAGGAAAAGGTTGAGAAGCGACAAGCACTAGGAGGCGGATTCGCGTCTTACGAATGCGCACCTCTCGAGTCGAACATTCATGGGACGAATGTTTTAATAAAAAAAATAAAAATTGAATGTTATAAAACTTTTGTACTACGCGGATGGTATTGACAACTTAAGGTTTATTGGGGGGTTCTCCGGTTTCTACCATGCACACAAACCTCGATGGAGGACTCCTTCTCCGTTCACGGGGGTTGGCGTCCTGTGCTTAGGGCTCTGTGCAGAAGCCTCCAAATGGTGTGTGCATCCAGCTGAGAACCGGTTCTACGGGTTTAACCCTCACGCAGCTCATCTCAAGCTTTTTTTGGCTCCCCGCTCATCCCCCTTCCTTTTTTAATGGTTTGTTCTTATCTCGACGATGTTAAATTTCTTTGCTTCTTTTTGATTGTCGTGTGTTTGTTGTGGCTTTCGGTTTCTGGGAGTAAAACACACCCAAACAATAAATACCTCACAAACAAATTTAATATTGTCGTGTTATTAACTGTTTCATTGAAGATTCATTTTTGTGTTTATCATGAACTTGTTGAAAGTTTTTAAATCTAGGGACGCTCTTTGAGAGTCTCTGCGGGTTCGATTAAGCCTAGCCGGAGGGGTAGAGGAGTGTAGGAAAGAGGCGGAAAACGGTAGGTGATAGTTGTCCTGGGATCCAATTTGGTGGATTTGTTTCCGCCCTTAACCTACACTCCAATAAATGTTCCCCTACTCGGGAATAAAAGTGTTTTTGTTTTCTTCAGGGGGTGGTGTGGAAACATTCGGTCTCGTTTCATTTGTGAGGCCACGATTGGCACCCTTTAAACGCCTTCTAGAGACAAAACTATTCTGCATTACCAAGACGCTGACCGCAGGGTTTGGAGAGGGTTGAAAACCTTCCCTAGGGGGAGGTGGGTGTTTTGGGGTTTTCAAACCGCGGCGGTTGGTTCCTAGCGTTTCCCTCTTTCTCTTTTTGTTTGTGCGAGTTTTGGGATGGCTCCGGGTTTGCTTGCCACTTTGTAGTCTGCTGGTTTCCCTGTAAGGAATCCTAGTATGTGCGCCGCTGCTTCGAAGAGCTTCATTACCGCTACGCCGAGGGTGTAGATGAGGTTTCTCGCCAGCGTCCTTCTCTTTCTTGCGAGGACTTTCCAGAAGTGTATCGACTGCTGCTTCACCAGGAGTGGGTGCTTGCTGGCGTAGTCGTAGAAGGTTTTGGCGTAGCGGTACTCCCTTCTGAGCGTTTTTAGCAGGGTGAAGTCCGCCTCCATGTGTCTTATGTGGGAGTTTATCCGCTTCGTCCTGACGCCGTGCATCCTTGCTCTATGGGTTATGTCCCAGTCCTCCCCGGCTTCGAGCTCTGGGTCGTATCCCCCGATTCTCCAGAAAACACTCTTCCTGAAAAACCGGGGACCCTCAAACATCTCCTCTCCCAGGAAGAGGCTTCTCTCGAAACGCTTACACCTCGCCCAGAAGCCCCCTCCGTCTGAGACTTCGGGGATTATCACCGCCTCGGCGCCGTTGAGTGCCGCCTCAACGCACTTCTCAACCACGTCGCGGCTCAGTTCCATGTCCGAGTCTATGGAGAGAATGAAGTCACCCCTCGCTTCCTTGGCTCCGATGTTTCTGGCTCTCGACCTTATGGCTCGGGCTCTCACCACCCTCGCTCCGAGCTTCTCAGCGATGCGAACGGTGTTGTCCCGAGAATAGTCATCAACGATTATGGTTTCAATGTTGGGGTAGGTCTGATTCCTTATCGACCTAAGACACCTGGCGATGCTCTTCTCAGAGTTCTTGGTTGGAATCACAACCGAAACCAAGTGCTCGTACTCCATAAACCATCCCTCCTTCACTGTTATTCCCAGCTTCAAAGGAGAGACGGCTACGTCCCTCTCTTTCTTTCCTCACCACCACAAACAGCGAGCACCGGAGTGAAAGGCCCCGCTAAGGCTAATCCTCTCAATAACGGTAGGGAGAGTAGGAGTGTTGTGTGCTGTCCGCTTCTCTTCTTGGTCTCCTGTAACTTGGGGTGTTTGACTGCGTTATGGTTTGTTCGCTTCCCTTCGGATCCGGTGGATTCGCCCTCTTCCTACCGCTTCCAAGAATAAATAGGAGGTGAAAATATTTAAACTAAACGAGTCCCCAAAAGGAACCAGGACATTTTTTCTCTCGAAGAGAGCGAGAGGGAAAGGAAAGCGGGGCTGAGAACCTCACAGCTCTCTCCCGCGGGGACCATCTGCTGGGCGGCTTGGCTGTGGTGATTCTTTCTGTTGCTGTTCGGTGCCCCGGGCGCAGAAGTACACTTTTGTGAGGTTCATCTCTTTCCAAACGGGGCAGCGTGTCTTCATAGACTATCTGAAAACATGGAGGAGGTGCTGAGGGACAGACCCTTTTACAGAAACTCGGGCGGAGGGGTAACAATATCCGGTGGGGAGCCACTCCAGCGGTGGGAGTTCGTCTCCGAGCTGTGCGAAACCCTCAGAAGGAGTGGGGTCCACACCGTCCTTGAAACCGCAGGATACGCACCCCGGAAGCACCTGGGGCGTGTGCTGCGGCACGTAGACCTGGTTCTCTACGACGTAAAACACTTGGAACCCGAGAGGCATCTGGAGGGAACAGGTGTGGACAACAGATTGATACTGGAGAACCTGCGGAGGACGGCGGAGAAAACCGCAGCCACAATCCGGATCAGGGTGCCTCTCATCGCCGGCTACAACAACTCCCCCAGCCACATAAGGAGGCTAACACTACTAGCTAGAGAGATGGGGGCTGAAAAGATATCCCTGCTGCCGTACCACGAGGGAGGCAAGTCAAAGTGCGAACGGATAGGCAGAACATACCCCCTACCAGACGCCAGAGCCCCTACGGAGGAACACATAAAAGAACTGCGAAAATTACCGAGCTGGGAGTGAAGGCAACCACAGGCCACTAATCACAACCCTTTTTTCCACGCGCGGATTGTCAATCCGCCTATAACGGTTTAGTGGGGATATTTAACCGGTCTGATTTGGTCTTCTCGTGGAGTGGGGGGATGGTTTCAGGGTGGGTTCTTCTTTTCCTCCTCTGCCAGCTGTTTGAACAGCTCCCTCTGGCGTGGTGTTAGCTTTTTCGGCGTTTTCACGATGACCCGGACGTACTCGTCTCCTCTTCCGCGCCCCGAGATGTCGGGAACACCCTTACCCTTCAGTCGGAAGAGTGTGTGGCTCTGGGTTCCCGGGGGGATTTTCAGCTCAGCCTTACTGTCTATGGTTGGAACCTCAATCTTAGCGCCGAGCGCCGCCTGGGAGAAGGTTATGGGAACCTCGGTGTACAGGTCGTTTCCTTCCCTCTCGAAAACGGGGTGCGGCTTGACGTGGATAACAACGTACAGGTCTCCCGGAGGGCCCCCCCTCTTTCCGGGTTCTCCCTCCCCTCTTATCCTGAGGCGGGTTCCGGTGTCCACCCCTGGGGGTATGTCAACGGCTATTTTGCGCTTCACCTGAACCGTGCCCGTACCCTTACACTTGGGGCAGGGGTGCTCGATTATCTGTCCTCTTCCACCACACCTTGGGCAGGTTGTTATCTGAACGAATCTCGTGGTTCCGGATTCTCTAACGTACTGCAGTTGACCTGTGCCTCCACACTGGGGGCAGTTGGTTGGCTGCGTCCCGGGTTTGACCCCGGTGCCCTTACACACGTCACAGTCCTTCGAGTGGGGAACGCTTATCTCGGTTTTTAGTCCCTTCACCGCCTGCTCGAGGGTTATCTCCATGTCGAATCTGAGGTCGTCTCCGGGTATGGGCCTGGACTCCCAGTCCTCCCACCTGGCTCTGCGTCCCCGCCTGCGCCCGAACAGGACGTCGAATATGCTGTCGAAGCCTCCGAAGCCGAAGTCTCTGAAGATGCTGTCAAAATCTATGGTTCGGAAGATGTCCTCCTGGGTGTATCTCCCGCTTATTCCGGCGTGGCCGAACATGTCGTACTGCCTGCGTTTCTCATCGTCCGAGAGAACCCCGTAGGCCTCCGATATCTCCTTGAACTTCTCCTCAGCGTCCGGAGACTTGTTGCGGTCGGGGTGGTACTTCATAGCCAATTTCCGGTAGGCGTTCTTTATCTGCTCCTTCGTAGCGTTCCTGGGAACGCCGAGAATCTCGTAGTAGTCCCTCTTGGCCATACACGTTCCCCACAAACACCGTGATTACTCTTCTTTACACTGAAATTATAAACACAGAGGAATAAAAAAATTTGGGATTACGCGCTTCGTTTTACTTCTATTTCTTCTCCTCATCGACAACCCGGTAGTCGGCGTCCACCACCTTCTCCTTCTTTCCTTCCTCGGGTGAGCCTCCGGCGGGGTTAGCTTCGGACGCTCCCGCTGCTCCCGCCTGGCTCGCCTGAGCCTGTCTTGCCTGCTCCTGGGCGACCTGTTGGTACACGGTTGTGCTGACCTCCTGTAGAACGTTCTTGAGAGCTTCTAGTTTCTGCTTGATGGGCTCTGTGTCCTTGCCGCCGAGCGCGTCCTGCAGTTCTTTCACCGCTTTTTCGAGTCTCTCCTTCTGATCCGCTGGTAGCTTGTCGCCTAGGTCCTTTATGGTTTTGTTCGTGGTGTATATGAGCGAGTCGGCCTCGTTTCTCGTCTGCGCCTCCTCCTTCTTCTTGCGGTCAATCTCGGCGTACTGCTCCGCCTCCCTTATCATGCGCTCTTTCTCTTCCTCTGAGAGCTTGGTTGTTGCAGTTATTGTGATTTTCTGCTCGTTTCCCGTGGCCAAGTCTTTGGCTGAAACGTGCAGTATGCCGTTGGCGTCTATGTCAAAGGTAACCTCTATCTGTGGAACACCCCTTGGCGCCGGCGGGATGCCTGTTAGGTTGAACATGCCCAGCGAGACGTTGTCGGCCGCCATTGGACGCTCACCCTGAACCACGTGGATTGTCACGGCGGTCTGGAAGTCTGATGCGGTCGTGAAGATCTTGCTCCTCCTGACGGGGCTGGTGGTGTTCCTCTCTATGATTTTTTCAACCACTCCGCCGAGCGTCTCCACACCCAAGGACAGTGGTGTCACGTCCAGCAGCAGGATGTCGGTGACCTCGCCCGCGAGCACACCACCCTGAATAGCCGCTCCCATGGCCACGCACTCCATGGGGTCGATTCCCCTCTCCGCGGGCTTGCCCATGAAGTCCTCGACGAACTTGCGCACGATCGGCATCCGGGTTGGGCCACCGACGAGAATGATCTTGTCTATGTCCTGGGGTGTGAGCTTGGCGTCCGCCAGGGCCCGCTCCATGGGTCCGCGGCACCGCTCGATTATGGGTCTCACAAGCTCCTCCAGCTTGGCCCTGGTGAGAGTCATGTTCAGGTGTTTGGGTTGTCCGCTCTCGTCGGCTGCTATGAACGGGAGGTTGATGTTCGTGGTCAGGGTTGTTGAGAGCTCTATCTTCGCGGTTTCGGCTGCTTCCCTGAGCCTCTGCATGGCGGTCTGGTCCTTGGTCAGGTCGATGCCGGTCTCCTTCTTGAACTCTTCAACAAGGTAGTCGATGATGGCGTTGTCCATGTCGGTTCCGCCGAGCTGGGTGTCTCCGCTTGTTGATTTCACCTCGAAGACGCCGCCGCCGAACTCCATTATGGTGACGTCGAGTGTGCCCCCGCCGAAGTCGAAGACCATGATCTTCATCTCCTTTTCTGACTTGTCAAGGCCGTAGGCAAGGGATGCGGCGGTGGGCTCGTTTATTATTCTCACCACTTCGAGTCCGGCTATGGTTCCCGCGTCCTTGGTTGCCTGTCTCTGGTTGTCGTTGAAGTAGGCTGGAACCGTTATCACAGCCTTCTTTATCGGCTCTCCAAGGAAGGCTTCAGCGTCCCTCTTTATCTTCTGGAGGATGAAGGCAGATATCTGCTGGGGTGTGAACTCCTTGTCCCTGATTTTCACCTTGTAGTCGGTGCCCATCTTGCGCTTGATGGCTGTCACCGTGCCCTCGGGGTTCGTTATTGCCTGCCGCCTTGCTGGTTCGCCCACGAGGAGCTGCCCGTCCTCGGTGAATGCGACCACCGATGGAAAGGCTTTGCCGTAGAGTGTTGTGCCCTCTGCGCTGGGTATTATCACCGGTCTTCCGCCCATGAGAACAGCAGCCGCTGAGTTGCTCGTGCCCAAATCTATACCGATTATCTTTTCCTTCTTTCCTTCCTTTCCTTCCTCTGACACTTTTCAACGCCTCCCATCTTTCGATTCTTTTTCCTCATTACCAGAGTTAGCCTCAACGGTTATCGGGTTTTTTGCAACCTTAACTATGCTCGGTCTAACAACTCTTCCATCAAGCATGTATCCTTTTCTCATCTCCTCAACAACGGTGTTGTTGGGGTGATCGTTTGTCTGAACCGTGAGAACGGCTTCGTGCAGCTCTGGGTTGAAGGGTTTACCCAGAGCCTCTAACTCGCAGAGGCCTTCGTCGCAGAGAAGGTTCTGGAGCT
>JAUQYY010000020.1 GCA_030587505.1 Candidatus Sigynarchaeota archaeon | reverse complement strand
CTTGCAATTATTTTTTTTAGAATGAATTATCCCCCCAAATTTGAAGAAGAACTTTGATAAGGTTTTGAAAAAGATATGGAAGGGGGTGGGGTATCATTTATAAACTACGCACATCCTTTTTTAACTTTCAATAGCTGAAGGAATGAGGGCGTTGTCCTTGAAAAGATTTTATTTTCCAATAGTGGGGCTCCTTTCAAATCTGTTCTCCACGAAGTTAGAGGAGTCACATATGTCCGGTCTTCTCTCGGATCAGCTGAGTGGCGTATGGAACTTTTTTGTAGACGTTCAAATTTGGGTAGCGGCTCTATGCAGCGTGGCTAGTGATTTTAGCCGTAATGATATAAAGGAAGCTGAAGCTCGGCTCATCCACCTCGGAGTTCAGTTGAAAGTAATCCAGAGGATACCTGCTAGAACGGAAGAATCTGGAAGAGAGAGAAAACCCCAATTGGTGGTTGGTGTGTTTGTGGTGTTTCTTCCCTCCACACTGTTTAGCCGTGTGTGGACGCGCGCAGAACCCCACAGAAAAATCTCCAACAGCCACGATATCGAACCAATAATCAACACCTAAAGAAATCATAAAAAAGGGTAGGAGGAAACCAGCTATGGAGTGGGGAAACCACGGAGAAATGGGGGAAGAAGGTGAACCACCTTCAGAAGAAATAACGGAGGGATCAACAGAAAAAACGGAACCGCCCCTGGAGGGGAAAATAATACTTAGGGAGAACCCAGAACAGGACGAATGGATTGAACCACCAGACTTGGAAGAAATAGAGGGAGAAGAATGGGATGAGTGGCTTGAGCCGCCGGACCCGGAGGAGATAGAAGTGGATGATGGCCCGGAACTGCCAGAGAACCGTATGGAACAAATGGATGATGATTGGTATGATGAGGAGCTGGAGGCGCTTTGCGAGGGAATAGATATGGGTGATGGGGAGGAATACGAGAGCGCAGGAGGGAGGGAGCGGGAGGATTGGTATGATGAGGAGCTGGAGGCGCTTTGCGAGGGAATAGATATGGGTGATGATGTGATGGAAGACCCGTGGGAGGAGAAGCAAGAGGATATGATTGAGGAGGGGAACGGCGGTGGGGGTGGTGTGGAGTCGCAATGGTGGGATTACTCTGGCGGGGATGATTTTGGAAGAGTGGGCCTCCCGAACCGTGAGTTCACATTCACAAGGAGGTGGGAGCGGAGGGACACACCCGACGAGGGCTGGGTCGAGTACTACGCCGAAACCGCTTCCGCCCGGAATGAGAAGGTGGGGGCTGCACATGAGAGGACTTTCATATTCGCTCGGGGAGAGACTGGCGAAGGAGACAAGGTTGCGGGCGTAGGCAGGACGGATGGTGCTGAGTTCTCAGCTTGGGTCTGGGGCGATGAGGGGTGGTTTGAGGAGGTCTATGTAAGGGCTGAACGCTCAAGTGTTGTTGAGAACTGGGAGATTAGCCGACCTGTGGACGCATCACTCATGTGGTTTCCCCCGGGGGCTGACATTAAGGGGGAATTACGCATAACAAGAGACCCCCGCCTCAAAGATCTCAAAGCATTTGGGAAGTCGACGGAGTTTTGGACCGATAGCGACGGATATCCAACAGTCAGGAGCACAAGATGGTTGATTCTCCAGAGGGACGGGAGGGAAGGAAAGGATGATGAATTCCGGAGTGGCCCTGGGAGGAGCAGTGTGGTGATGGTTATGAGGGTGGATGTGCTTCAGTTTCGTCCCGGGAGAGAAGGTGTAGTGAACAGGGAGAGCTTTCTCACTACGTTCTCTCCCTTGGAGGGCGCTAGGAGGGGTGCGAGATGCAGCCTTGAGTCCTCCGAAGAGTGTGGAGGTGGAGGCAAGGAGACTGCTGGGCAGTGGTGGATGCGGGTACTGCTCGGAGGCAAGGGGGACGGCGGCCACATAAACGATTACCGCTTCAAGGGTGAATTCACTGAACTCGTGTATTTGCCTCCAGACGCCAGTGAGACCAGTATCGGAGACGAAAAGACTCGTGTGGCAGCGGTGGGTTGCGAAGATGGTGTGAGAAGTGAGGAGAATATCACCGATGGTTTTGATGAAGCCTCAACCGGGAAAACTGAGGAGGGTACATCCCAGAGACGGGATTCAGGCGATGTTGTCGAGGGAGTCGCAGATGCTTCGAATTTCACTGAAGCTGATGAGACTGCTACCGGGTACGAAGAGGCTGCAATACCCGAAGTTTTCAAGGAGGGTAAGGAAACTGGTGGGGATGTAGAGTATGATGCTGAAGCTCGCGGGAGAGCCTCTGAGGAGAAGGGCTGGGAATCTGCTCCCGTGGAGCTTGGCAGCGACGGAAGAGTTTCAGTTGGAAGCGTTCTGAGAATAGTTGGTGAAGGAGTTTTCAGGGCCGGGAGTGAAGAGGAGTACTGGAGGAGGTTGAGGAAAAGAGGAATTGAACTTGATTACAAGAAGCTGAGTGAAATGCTTCTTATTCGACGTGAGTTACCAAAGGGAGTCTACTTAGCTCTGAAGTCCTTGGCGGAGGAAGACGAGAAAGAGAACCAAGAGGGGTATTCCGACGAAACCTCATGGATAGATTCCAACACAGAACTAACTCCCGTCGAGGAGAAGAAACGGAAAAATGACTCATCAATCGAAAGTGAGCAGCTGGAGCAGCAGGAGCGGGAAGAACCCAGCCTCGAAGATCTCTTCGTCATCATCTCAAACGTGGTTAGGGGCGTTACCTACTCCGTCTCAAGGCGGGGGGTCCAAAAACTGCTCAAAAAAGCAGTGAGGAGGTGTGGGGGAGAGAAGGGGCTTGTTGAGGAACTCAGAAGGAAGTCCGGCATAGGCCCAAAGCTTCTTTATGAGTCGCTTAAGGGTGGCGAGATCTCCCTGAGACTTTTCGGGGCCATTCTAAAGCTGGCGGAAGAAACCCAGAAGACTGAGGAAAAGGTCAGAGAAGTAGTTGAGAAAACCCTGAAGCTTATTAAACAGTTAGGGCTCAAACTACCACAAGGCGAGGAAGGCGACGCCCTTAGCACAGCACCCGAAAAGGGCGAGGAGGACCCCGCGAGGGAGCTTAGGAGGCGGGGGTACGCCTATCTCGGCCAGAAAATAGGGGAGCACATGAGCGGGGAAGGTCTGCTGGACGACTGGATCCTCGACCTCATCACTGCCTGCGAGCAGCCACCCATAACCCGGAAAGAGGGATTCGAAGAGATTCTCGAGAAGCTCCGCAGAATATGGAAAAAACTGGGAATAGACGCCGACGCGGCGATTGCGCCCCTGATAGAGGAGGCCTACGGGGAGCTCGAGAGGAGCGAGCTCCTCATCCTCCTCTACAACCCTAGGAGGGAGCCCCTGGGGATGAGGGGCATGGCGGTCTCCTACATCGATGTCCTAGAAATCTTGGTGGAAGCCGCGAGGAGGGCGGGGAGCGTGGAGAAATTCCTCGAAATCTTTAGAGAAAAGACCGGCAGAACAGTCTCCCCGAGCCTCCTCGACTACATGCTGGCCACACGCCGTCTGGACAAAGATGTGCTCAAGGTGGCCCTCGAATACGCTTACGAGACAGAGGAGAACATGAAAGAGAGGCTGAGGCTGCTCCAGAAAAACACCGACTACATCCTAGGAAGGCTACTTGAGGAAGCCCGTTTCCTCTCAAGACTGGAGTTCTTGCTCGAACCCCTAGAAGAACTGAACAGAAGATTGAAGCAACACGGCCGAAAAGTGTTCTTAGGAACACAAACATGGGAGATTGAACAGAGAAAAGAAGTTATCCCCGCCACAGTGCAGCAGGTAACAGACACAATAGGCGTTACGGAGTCCATAGGGCTCGAAAGAGTAGAGAAGTCGGAAGCGGAGGGGTGGAAAGATGTTGTAAGCTCGGTGGTGTCTTTCGGTGAAGAGAAACCTGGCGGTGCATCTCCAAGTACTGGAGGCAAATTGTTTGCTGTAGGAGCGTATACTGATGTAGAAAAACTATGGAACGCTATTTTGAGCGACCCAAACACCGTCACCATATTTGAATATATGAATCCCGATTGGAGAGAAACAGGTGGAATAGCTCCCGCGGGACCAATCATTAATCTTATGCAAGCAAATTGGGGTAATTATTATGGCTATGAATCTTCTAGATACCTCTTTAACATTTTTACTATTATTGAGAACTGTTTACGCAGAAGCTTCTTTCCTGTCTCTTTTGGTGATGTTTTTACTCGCTCTACACTAAATTACTACATTGGCCAACATCAAAGAGGATTGGCAACGTTAGCCGAACTTCGTCCCGAATTTGGCGATTCTCTTTGTGTGTATATTTTTGATCATGCTAGCGCCTTTGTTGACCCTACAACGGGAATTATATTCATTCTTGATGATTTTGAAAAGCCTATTGGATTTTGGAGTTTCGGTATTACCGTTCAAACTTCATTTGTACGTTACGGTGATAGAGATGGTGGCTATATTAATCAAACTTTTCTCATTCATAATGATCCTGGTACCTGTTGGGATAGGTTAATGTGGCTTAAGCAAGTGGATAGTCGGGGTAATCCCATTGTAACCGAGGATAGGTTAATTCGGTTGGGGTGGGGATACTACTTGGGCGATACTTTCGTTAGCTGCATAGATGATAAGACCGGTGAACTTACCAAAATTGTGCTTTGGGATATGGGAGTTAATCCAAACAGGGATGCCCAACAAAATGTACGCCCACAACCAGTTAAAGTAATAGACTTGAAAGAAATAGGTACAAAATTAGATTGTCAGAAATTTACAACGGGCAAATACGTATGGAGTGAGAGAGGCGACTATAGGTTCACTCCTACAGGAGAGGCTGTGATTTGGGGTCAAAGAACGCGATCTGGAGACAAAATCGTTCTGAGCTTACTTAGGTCAAACATAAACTATATGCTACCGGAATGTACGGAAATAACTGATCCGTACAGAATATGGCCTAATCCTAATAGAACCCCTGATAAGAGGGATTGGCATAACTTGATGTTAGATGAAGCTTTTTGTGGTTTAATGGCTATAGCCGGAGTACATCCTGCATTACAATCCTCTTTTATAACTGCACTCAGCAGGCTAAAAGAGCCTGAAAGAAGTCTCACAACAATGAAATATATTTCGTACATGTGTGATGGCTGGGGGTTAAGTCCAAAACCAGTTAGTTTTGATGAAGTTAAAAACGTGATTGAAAAAACTTTTGTGAAGCGGTCGTTCAGAGCATTCCTAGAACATGGAAGGCATATCAAAACTGGTGAAGCAGATAAACAAAAGATGGTGGGAAGTGATAGACTGGCTTTGGAAATGATTTTAGGCAGCGGAGTAGCTATGATTGATCCCTGTAGTAGTGGTTACCCTAGTGCTCGAGAAGTACCTGTCTTATTTAGCTATGGGATGGAACCAGTAACATACGATCAAACTACCCACCCCGCAACCGCAAGTCCTTTGGTCAGAGGTAGTATGCCCCTATTTAAAGTTCCAATTGAAGAATTTACGGATGAAAATGGAAAATTACTACTTCCAGATTCTATAGAGCCCGACGAAATTAAAATCGATGGCAAATCCGTGAAGTGTGTTTTGTGTATGCGTGATATTGTTGCTACTGAACAGATGGGCGGAATTCCCGTTGTATTTGTACCCATTTTTAAGAAAGATGCGGAGGTGAGTCATCAAAGCAACCCAACCGAACTTATAAAAAGAGTACTGGGCACCAAGTCCGACGCGCCGATTACAACGGTTATGGAAAAATTTTGGTCCAGCATTGACAAGTATGCAGTGTTCACCTTTAAAGATGGGAAGCATATACCGCTTCGAAAGCTAGGAAAATCAACCCATGATGCTCACATTTATACGGAATCTGAATATACCCCTATGGATTTCAACGAAATAAGTGGTATGCTAACTATCTTAGCCCATGCATGCAGCAGGTGGGCAACGCACTCCAGCAGATATCCGGGAATAAGCCAGAGAAATGCTCTCTCCCCCAAGTATTTCTTCGAAGAATTATGTGGATACTTGGTTGACAAACCTTTGGAATTTTTAGGCTTGTTCAGATTATTCGAAGGACCTAGCGTACTAGCAGAACTGCGGAAGTTTAAACCTTTGAGGCACCTCACTAATGCAGCGTACTTAGGGTGGTTTGCTATGCGTAGGCATTTGGATGATACAACCAAGTGGCACCCTGAGTTTAAGGAATTGAGTAAATTATGGAAAACTCTGAAATTAGATGAGCAAATCCCTACCTCCATAGATTTGTATATTCTCTTACTTTCATTCACAGGAGTTCAGAGAGCCACATCAAGCCGACAGGAATACCTCCCCATAGAAGTGAAACAGTAAACAGTCAAAATGTGTTTAAAATAGGTAGCGCATTCTTCCATACTTATGGCAAAGATTTAGAATTACTGGATAAGATAGGATTACCTGTAGATAAGAATGGGAAAACATTTACACAAAATAAAGTAGCTAAAAAATTCACTCAACTCACAGCTGAGGAAAAAGTTAAGGTTGGAGGGGTAGCGCTTCATTACACTCTCGAACCAGTTGATATTAGGGAAGTTTTCGGTGGAAAAATTCCTGGTGTACGAATGTTTACCCCTCAGATTTCACGCGAGAAGCAGAATCCGAAAATTTTTGAAGACCTTTTAAGATTTACAGAAATAGAAATACCAAGCGGTGGTTCAAGAGGAAGGTATTCAGGTTATTACTCCTTCGTTAAATTTATGTTGGGTGAAAGTTTACAGAGTGAAATATTAAACTTTGAGGAATTTACGAGTGTGATGTGGGAGGGAGGACCTGAACTAAAAGGACTAGAATTATTAGATTATATTTGCCTCTTGGTTAGGAACCGGGCTGCCGACCGCACGGCAGAAATTCTCAGGGGGCAGAGTCAACTGAGTGATGAGCATCATACCTATTTTTGCGACGATTTTACGCTTTGGCTTCACGAGCGTGCTAGAATTCGGCCGAGTGAGAAATACTGCCTAAACTGGTACGGTGAGAACATGCTATTTAGCGATGAGATCCGAGAGAGGCTGAACACGCTAAAATATAAGAGCGTTATTGACAACACTCGAGTCTCGCTGAACTTTCTCACACACAAATTCCTATACAGCGATGATTCTGTAATCGCCAAGACGAGTGTGGCGCTCGAGCTAATGCGAATCATGGAAAACGACCCGAACCTGTTCGTACTCGGACTCCAACAACACCACCTAGAAGCGGGAAAGGGAGAGACCACAATCATGCGGGACCAGTATACAATCCGAAAGCAAAAGTACGGCCTGAGAATAAACGCGAGAGACATAATGGGTGGAGTGAACGAGAACCAGAACCCCACGGCTTACTGCCTCTCAACCTGCGTTTATGACTCAGAAATGGAACTGATCGCTGCCATCTTGCTTAACGGAGGCGACATGAAAGACCTGCAGAAACTCGGCTACTTGAAGAGTGAGATTCTAAACATTCTCAACAGATTAAAAGCCTCAGTAATAAACAACAAAATAGGGGAACTCTCTTGGTGGCGGAAATGGCGCATCCTCCACACGATAAACAAGAAGCGGTTCATGCTGACCTCCTCCATTAAGGCCGCAAAAGAATTGGTTAAGAGTGGCGCCATTATTGGAGCGGGAAGCCCAGTACTAGGCTCAGGACAGATTTCAGCTTCCTTAACAAATGCTGTTGCGGATGTAGAGAGAATCATTCACAACACCATAAACACGTTGGCACTGATTGGTATCCCCACAGCTAGGCACATTTGGGAGAGCAGTATGTTCATTGACCCGTGGTGGTTAGAGGCTCAGATAAACTGGACGCCCACACCAGAACTCCCACCGATGGGCGCTTGGCACAGGATTGCATTGATAGCTGGACTACTAGGTGCGTGGGCAGCATACGGTGATTTCAAAAATACCTGCTGGATGGTTAAGCAGAATGAAACAAGCTATATTGATTGGGATCTTCGGGTTTCGTTTATATAGTGATAATGGTCATTATGGTGTAATATTAGTATGTCAACCGTAGACGGAAAAGATGATTTTCAAGGGAGGAGAAAAAATTGCACCAGTTCGATGAGCAGACTCGTATTGCGGTGCTGGATTATCTTTGTAAGCTGATTCTGAATGAAGGTGTTAGAGGGAAAAGAGGAGTTACGGAAGCAAATGAACATGAAACGAATGGGCAGGAAGGCGAAGAGCCGGGAGGTTGTAGACGTGAATAGGCGATCTGATGTGGGAAAACGCTTCTACAGCAACAGGGATGTGGCACTTCGCGTCGTGGAGTTTCTCAAAAGGAACCCAAATGCTCATTTCTACGAGCTTGTTGTCGTCTGTTACGTTCTGGGGTTGCTGGGCGACCCTGTTGGGATTCCGAGCCTCGTAAGCTTGCTAAGGGAGAGACGCGGAGGAAATAGAACAAAGTTCGACCAGTACTTAGCGAGGGTTAACCAATACGTGAAAAAAGCCGCTGCCGACGCCCTAATAAGAATCGGAAAGCCCGCAGTACCGCAGCTCGTAGAACTTCTAAAGAGTGAACATACCGAAACCGTGAAGTATGCGGCCTACGCACTGGGAAAAATAGGCGATAGAAAAGCGATTCCTCCCCTCCTAGAGGTTGTAAAAAACCACCACGGACTGGTGCGAGAGGCGGCTGGCAGAGCAATCCTACAAATAGACCCCGAAACGGCGGTGGGAACCCTTGAACTCGACACTTCTCCCCCTTCGCAACACTCACTTCCGAGTATCAGCACCGCAGAGCTAGACCTGAAAACCATCAAGAAACACTACAGTTCAATAGACGATCTAGGCCCGCCATCCGAGTACAGGTTCTCAGCAATCCTGTATGAAACCATCAAGGAAGATATCGCTGAATACGACGAGGAGCTTGAATCCACAGCAGGAAACCCCGAACCCCTCATCGAGGGTCCCCCAGGCAATGTCCTTCGCAAACTAAACATACCCCAAGAGATAATTAGCAAACTGGCTGAGTACCATTACCACCAAATTTTGTGCATGTGCGGAGAGTACCTCAAAGTAAGATACGTGGACAGGCTGTCGAACAGGGTTTACCTCTACGAAGACTCCGAGGAAGGGCGGGTCACCATTATGCGAAACGTAATGTGCGTATACTGTGAAAACTGCAAAAGATACACGGGAGTAGAGAAAAGCGTGGAAATGGGCCTCCACCCCCCAAAACACCCCAACTTCTTCCTTTTCTACCTTCCCAGACTCCCTAAGCAAACCGAACTACTCACATGGAAAGAACTAAAATCAAAACCGCCCAAACTAATAAGAGAAACTTTGGAGAACGAGCGTTCCTAAAAAGAACTAACACAGAATAACCATAAACCCAGAGAAACACAACACAGAAACAAAAAATTAATCACATTCAAATAAACATTAGAAATCCTGAAGGTAAAAATAACACATAGCCAGAACCATTAAATGCCACACAGATACTTGGTCCCCGAGCTGTAAATTCACCTCCTTCCGATTGTGAGGGTTGCCCGGCTTGCGTGTAAGTGGTTTTTTGAGCCGTGCTTGTTGTTTTTTGTTCTTAACTTTTCTGGGATTGCCTTTTGTGTGAGTGTTTACTAGTTAGTTGTTGGCACAATCAAAAACACACTTCAAAAATCCAAAAAAAGAAAATCAAATAGTAAAAGTGTCTGTGTTTTTCTAGGTTGTCAGAGGGTTATTCATTGGTCGGTGTCAGCGTGGTATACGATACGGGAGTGGGTAATCCGTGATGTAGGTAGAAT
>JAUQYY010000428.1 GCA_030587505.1 Candidatus Sigynarchaeota archaeon | reverse complement strand
CTGAGGAGTTTTTTCAATCACCGGTACGTGCTTTTCCTTGGCGGCGTCCGTGCTGTTCTCCTGGTAGAGTTTCATGGGCTGCCCGCAGCACACGAGCTGCCCGACCCCAGCGTGGAGCACCTCCACAATGTTCCCGCAAACCTCGCATTTGTATATTTCCAACTTTTTCGTCACTCTACTCTCCTCCATTCTTTATTTTTTCAGCAGGATTTCACCTAACTCCTTCCCGATTCTCTGGGTTTCGGTCAGCTCTTCATCGTCCGGAATGTAGTTGATGCTAACGCTGTCCTTGGGTACCTCCCAGCCCAGCTCCTTCATGACCCCGTCGATTTCCTTGACAGCCTGGCTGGCCCAGCCGTAGGAGCCGAAGGCCAGTCCAACCCTCTTTCTGGGCTTCAATCCCCTAATGTATGTGAGGAAGGCACCCACCGTGGGGAGAACACCACCGTTGAGCGTTGGGGACCCTATCAGTATCAGCTTGGAGGAAAGCACGTCGGTCATCACATCCGAAATGTGGATTGCTTTGAGGTTCCTCACAGTGGTGGGGACACCCGCCTCAACCAGCCCCTCGTAAAGCTTGAAAGCGATCTTCTCAGTCGAGCCCCACATCGAGTCGTAGACTATCAACGCCCTGTTCTCGGTCTCGTGGTTCGCCCACTTGGTGTACTCCTCAAGAATCCTGGGGATGAAGGTTCGCCAAATGACTCCATGGCTTGGAGCTATCATGTCTATGTCAAGCCCGGAGACAGCGTCCAACGCCTTCACCACCTGCGCCCCGTAGGGCAGAACGATGTTGGCGTAGTACTTTGCAGCCTCCTCCCTCAGTATGTCCCAGCCCACTTCGTCGTCAAACCTTCCATCGCTTGCTATGTGTTGCCCGAAGGCATCGTTCGGAAGTAGAAGCTTATCCTCAGGGATGTAGGTAACCATGTTGTCTGGCCAGTGAACCATGGGAGTGTGGACAAAGTGTAGGGTTCTCTTCCCGATGTTGAGCGTGTCGCCCGAAGCCACCGCGTGGAACTTCCAGTCTTTCTTATAGTGTCTCCGAAGCCCCTTCTCACCCCTAGTGGAGGTGACGACAGTCGCGTCTGGACAAAACTCCAGAAGCTTCGGTATCGAGCCGCTGTGATCCATTTCAACGTGGTTGGACACAATGTAATGTATCTTGGCCGGGTCAACAATCTCCCTTATCCTTGAGAGCATCTCATCAAAGAGATAGTGCTTAACGGTGTCGACCAAAACAACCTTCTCGTCCATGATCAGATAAGCGTTGTACGTTGTACCCCTCTGGGTCAGGTACCCGTGAAAGTTCCTGAGGTCCCAGTCGATGCCACCAACCCAGTAAACGTCGGGTTTTATCTCCACTCTATTCAAAATCTACTCCTCCTCAAACACTTCCTAAAGCGGTTCGAACTCTTCCTTTCCAGCTCCGCAGACTGGGCAAACCCAGTCCTCGGGCAGGTCCTCAAAACTCGTCCCCGGAGGTACGCCGTTATCCGGGTCACCCTTATCCGGGTCATAAATATATCCACAAACCTTACACGCGTATTTCTCCATCATTTCTTCCTTCCTTTTCTAACTTTTTCTAAACACTTTTTGCAGGTGCCTTCAAAGTATCCGTGCACGTCCTCTATCCTACCCTCGCTCAGCGTCTTTCCAAGATAGGGACAGTTCACATAAACGTCGATTATCGCCCCGCAGCTTCTGCACAGGAGGTGGTGGTGGGGTTTCGTGTTGATGTCGTATCGTAGTTCGGGCTCGGAGATGGTCAACGCTTGGATCACGTTGTGTTTTCTGAGCGTTTCTAGGGAATTGTAGACTGTTGTTTTCGAGAGAGCCGGATTCTTTCTTTTGAGGTCTGAGAATATTTTGTTTGCTGTGGGGTGATTCCTCCTTTCATCCAGGTACTTCATTATCTGTAGTCTCTGGAGGGTTGTTTTCAGCCCTGTTTCCCTCAGGATTTTCACGTACTTCTCCACGCTAGGCACCAATTATTATAGACCGATTCATAATTTATATTGATTTCTAATTTGAACTAAATACTTTTTTCTACTAAATACAAAATAAAAACAGTTCCAAGCTATTTAAGACTTTTGGTCAATCCCTAACCCACAACCCAAAGCTAGTCCCAATCCGGCGAGAGATTCTGCAGGCCACCACACGCACAGCCTAGTGAAAAATTGAGCGGATCACCTTATGTTCTATTTGTGTGCGAAATCCTTTAAAGAGATGTTGCTCTGAATGAGTGTAACTGTTGTGCACTCGTGGGAAAGAACATAGGTGGGATAATCGATGGATATAAAGTTTGGTAATAATATTCCCGTTCCAACCCCTAAACTGGATTTGATGTTTGAGGCGGCTCAGAAGGCTGAGGAGTGCGGTTTCGAGTCGCTCTGGTTCGCGGACCATCTCTCCATGATTCCTGCCGTGGGAACCTGCTACGAGGCTTTCACGTTTCTCACCGCGCTGGCGCTGAAGACCAGGAAGGCTAAGCTGTGCAGCGCCGTCTCCGACCCCCACCGGAGGCACCCCGCTCTGATGGCGCAAACGCTCGCCACCCTTGACGTCCTCTCCAACGGCAGGGCGATGTTCGGAATAGGTGCGGGTGAAGCTATGAACCTTGACATGTACGGTTTCGACAAGAGCAAACCCGTAACAAAGATGGAGCAGTACATCGAAATCATGCGTCTGCTCTGGAAGGAGGACAAGGTAACCTACGAGAGCGAGTTCTACAGCCTCAAGGACGCCTTCCTGCAGGTTAAACCCGTGCAGGAGAGCATACCAATCTACATCGCTGGCAACGGTCCAAGAACCAGGCGGCTCACCGGCAGAATCGGCGACGGATGGTTCCCCCTTTACGAGAGCCCCAAACTCTACGAAAAGCACCTGAAGGAGGTGGAGAAGGGGGCGAAGGAGACTGGGAGAAGCATAGAGGAGATAGACACAGTCTACTTCTGCTACACGGCGATAGCCGACGACTTTGAAACCGCGCTCGACCGTGTTAAAAACTTCAAGGTCAACTACCTCACCGCGCCGCAGAAGTTGAACGAGGCCTACGGCCTCAACCTGCCAAAGGAGCTCTCACTCTTCCACTTCACCGGTTCGGAGCGGGACATCACAACCATCGGGAAGTACCTGGGCGAGGTTCCCGACAGCGTCAACGCGGACTTCAACATCATAGGAACACTGGACCAGGTCATGGACCAAATCGAAGCCTACATAAAGGCTGGCGTCAGACACTTCTCACTCCTCAACAGGGGACCCGACCCCAACGAGGTGTACGAAATCTACCGCGACAAAATCATCCCATACTTCAAAGAACAGTACAAGTAAAAAACTCAAAAACCATCCTTTCAGAGGAATTACCTACTTCCCCGAAGAGACGCCTCATCCGCCGAAGGGCTGAGTGCTCCGCGTGGAGTGCCTCTATCAAGTTTTTTCTTTCAATTCTTTTCCAATTCCCGTAAGGTTTAAGTCGATGGGTAGACATAGTGTTAGTGGCGTGTTTGAGATGGTGGATAATTTTGATATGGCTTCTAGCTGGGTTAGGCTTGCGCTGGAGGATTGGCGAGTTGTAGGGAGGCTTAGTGTTAAGGAGAATCGGGGAGCCATTGTTTATCACGCGCAGCAGTTTGTTGAAAAACTCTTGAAGGCGGTTATATCTGTTCTTGGATTCGAACCCAAGCAGGTTCACAATCCTTCTTGGCAGTTGGACGAAATTCTTTCGGATGTTCAGCTGGGTGAGATTGAGGAGAAAATATCTCTAGATGACATCGCCCTGTTGGAGGATGTTTCCTCCGTAGCCAAGACCCTTAAGGATGAGAGGACAAGGCCCAGATATGGTGTGCGGCACGCTAGCGGTGTAACCACGCCGAACGAGTCTACTCCGAAGATGCAATTATGCAATTCTTGGATGACGCTAGGTTCATATCTGGAGCCTTAGTTCGCTTCTTTGAGAAATCTAACTTGTGTTCCAAGATGAGGTTGGAGTGTGAGTTTCTTGGCAAGATTGGAAGGGGAGAAGCTTAAGCGTGTGAGGGATATGCTCAGAGAGAGAGGAGTTAAGGAGGTCTACGCGAAACCAGTTGTTGAATACTTGGTTGGCTTATCCGACTTCGTTGAAATAAAGGGAGTTCTTTTGTACGGCTCGGTTGCTCGTGGAAAGGCGGTGTACAGGAAGAGCGACGTAGACCTTATCGTGGTTTCGGATGATTTCGACAAGCCCTACGGTGAAATAGTTTCCATGAGGAGAAGGTTTAGGGGCGGTCTACCGGGAATAGTGGAGGCGCTTTGGGTTTCTCCCCGGGAACTGGAGAGCATGTTCAGGGGGTTCACCGGATTCGTCCTAGACGCCATCCACGAGGGGATTGTGCTTCTCGACGACGGTGGCTTTATCCAGCAGCTCAGGAGAAGACTCGCAAAGGCGTTGATGGAGGGGCGGGTTGAGAGACATAAAGGGTTCTGGAGAATACCGATAAGAGAGGTCGGCGAGAGAGTCACTGTAGAGCTGTAACGCTGCCCGTATGGTTTACTGGAGCAGTTCTTTCACTATTTTGGTGAACTCTGCGGGTTTTTCCATGACCGCCATGTGTCCTGCGCCGCGAATCAGCGATATGGTTTCCTCCTGATTTTGGAATCTTGTGTCCTTGGAAAGCTTCTTGAAGATCTCGTCCTTGTCGCCGTAGACGAGGCGCACCGAGTCTCGGTTCGACTGGATTTTTCTCCACTCGTCGAGTAGTGGTTCACGTATGTGCTCGAAGAAGGCTTTCAGCTGCGCTCTGATAAGGGTGCCTGTTTCCCTGTTGAAGGTGCTCTTGATCATATCTTTGACTTCCTCATAAAGGGGGCTCTTTTTTCCTTCGACGAGGTAGTCTGAAACCATGGAGCCTACCAGTGCCCTGAAAAACGACAGCGTCAACCTGTTTGTGAACATCCAGGGTGCGTACCTTGTTATGTTTCTAATCAGGGGGTCTTCGTGGGACTCGTGGAAGCTGGGTGCGTAGATTACGAGTTTTTCTTTCGGCTTCTGCTTGGCGAGGTAGTAGAGGAGAACATTCGCCGAAAAGGAGTGACCGATTATCAGGTCGGGACTGGTGGCGGATACGAGTTTCTTGAGCCCCCTGTAGTAATCCTCCATGCTTTCGCCGCACGGGATGATTAGCTCTTCTGGTCCGGTGTAGTACTCACCGTATATCAGGTTCCAGCCGCGAGCGGAACTCTGCTTTGTAAGGGGCTGGTATAGAACCTTGGAGTAACAGAATCCTCCGGGGAGGAGCAGAATCTTTTTACCTTTGGTTTGCTTACCCCTACCGTTACTCATCTTTTGTAGCTCCTAGGGTTTTGAATTTATTTTCTCTCCGTGGAAGGTTAAGAACTTTTCCCAGCGACTTGCGGACGGGCTTAGGCTAACCAGCCCCGACACACGCGGCTCCGCTTGGGGCGAATTGGATATGTAAAAAAGAGGAAGGAGTGGCTTGAGCGTGTTGGTTTATTTTTTGTAGACTCCGTACTTTTTGGTTGCGTCTACCATGGCTTTAACGTTTTCGAACTTCGCGTCGTCTGGGACCTCTGCGCTTATTATTAGGCCTCCACCGTCTGCGCAGCCGTCGATTATTTTTTTGACCTCTTTTTCCACCTCGTTGGGGGTTCCGAACGTGAGTAGTGACGGTTTCAGGTTGCCGAAGAGGCACATGTGATCCCCGAGAATCTCCTTTGCCTTAAAGATATCTGTGCGTTCATCCAGGTGTAGGTAGCACTTCTTGGAGGGTAGCTCTCTGAGGTATTCCAGCATTGGTGTCCAGTTCGTGTCGAAGTGGCATTGTATCCTTTTAACATGGTCTTTTAGTGTGTGGAGTATCTTCTTGAGGTAGGGTAAGCCGAATTTTTCGAACGTCTCTGGACTCACGAAGTCGGCGCTTAGTCCTCCGGATCCGCA
>JAUQYY010000407.1 GCA_030587505.1 Candidatus Sigynarchaeota archaeon | reverse complement strand
TTAGTTAAATTTTTTATGGTCAATATTGATGATTGTTTGCTGTGGCGTTACTCACACTGGTCTTCCCGCTATCCGTTTCTGTTTGATTTTCATGTGAAAGAAAGAGTGGGAAGAAGGCTTGATGATTTTTCTACTCATTTTTGGGAATTATCTTTTTCTAATATTTTTATTCTTCCGTCTTTGGTTACTATTCCTATCTGGCGTGCGGGGTTTCCTGCCCATACCTGGTTTGGCGGAATCTTTGTTTTGTATGGCACCGTTGACAGAGTGGCTACGATGCTGTTGTCTCCGACCTCCACTCCCGGGAACAGGACAGCGTTTGCGCCGATTGTTACGTTTCTTCCTAGTTTGACTTTGCCTATGAGCAGTCTGCCGCCGGCGAAGGCGTGTCCCGGGATGACGGCGTTTGCGCCGGCGATGGCTCCGTCTCCGAACTCTGCGAGGTACGGGTCGGTGACGAGTGCCGCCTGGGTTCCGTAGCCCATTTTCGCCCCTAGTATTCTCAGAACGTATCCGCTGAGGGCGGGCATGCCGAAGGGCTGGTAGCCGACGTAGTGTAGGGCGAGCGTGGCTCCCAAGCCGTTGATCAGCCAGTTTCTAACGTTCTCGTTGCTCACGTCCATCTCGTACTCCCCTTCTTCCACTGGTCTCAGCGTTAATCGCCCGATGGCTAGGAGGGTCAGGTTGAAAACCCACCTAGCTATGACAACGTAGACCGGAGCCAGTGAGATTATCAGGTACCATGGAATGTCAATCTTGATGACCTCCAATATCAGGTAGGATATCCCTATGATTGGGAGTATCGCGACTATCGAAGCTATGGACAGGTATGCGAATAATCGCCCCAGCAGGTTAGGGGCGCCTCTCTCATATCTTCTCTTCAGATCCTCAATCACCTCGTCATTCACGTTTTTCACTCTCCAAACCGAATTCTACCAACACGTTGATGGATTATTTCTGGAGTGTATGAATAAAATCATAGATTCAAAGGAGTTTATAAGAATTTGCGGAGGACACGCCGCCTTGACGATGTGTGCCGCCTTTCATATTTTTCTTTGTTGTCGGTGAAACTTAGTCAATATAAGTGAAGTTTTGTACAGTTAACAAGGAACGTACTTGAATACCTGTCACAATTTTTGATGGAGGAAGTTGATTTTTGGATAGACGGGAAGAGTTTGCGAACCGGTTGAACAGTTCGAAGTCGTTCACCGATGTTTTCCGCCTTGTTGAGGACGCTGTTATGTCCAAGTACAGGGCGCGTAGAGCCGTGATGCTGGCGCTCGCCGATTTGGGTGCTCAGGGAAATTACCTTGTTGGCGCGTTTCACCCGGTTGGTTCCGAGCTGATTGTTCTGAACAAGACTCCCCTGAGAAGGATAAAGGAAACGAAACCAGAGTATTACAACGCGTACCTCTTTCATATCCTGCTTCACGAGTATCTTCACAGTCTGGGTGTGCTTGACGAGAACACCGTGCGTTACCTGACGGTTGAGATATGTAGGGAGCTTCTGGGCGAGGATCACCCTGCGACCCAGATGGGGGCTAAGGGCATAAACCACTTTTTCCCCTTCATAACCTACCCGACACCGGAGATAGACGCTTCGGATATGAAGATAGAGATTGTTAAGAACTTCAGTCAGCAGACCACGAGGTACTACTGCTAGACCCGGACACGCAACCCGGGTTTGGGTCCGCGTTACTCGCCGGTTTGATGTCTTGTTATTATGCTGAGGGCGTCGTAGAGAGGGAGGTCGGGGTGCTGCCAGGTTAGGCTGGCCATGACTCCTTCAACCACTGAGTGCTGTCCCTTAGCCAGGTGCATTATTATTCCAGATATTTCCTGGATGAGTTGTCCAAGGTTGTAGTCGCGTATTTTGGTTGAGAGTTTCATCGATAGTTCAGCCAGCCCGACCGCGTTTTTCCTGTTGCCGAGCATCATTTGGCAGAGAGCCTGAGTCACGAGTTCTGGGGCTGACAGCTTTTCCGTGTCTGGGAGGATTTTTGCCTCTTCGAAGTGTTTTTTCGCCATCTTTTTGTTCGTGCTTTCCAGATAGTAACACCCGAGGATTAAGCGAATGTTGGAGTACACGAGGGGAGAAAGAACGCGGTTCTCAAGCTCCCGTTCCAGAATTTCAATAGCCCTTTTGTGCTCGCCTATTCTGTAGTAGCATGACGCCTGGAACACGGGGGAGAATTCAACCCCTTTGTGTGCACCCTTCTGTCGGTAGATGCTAAGCGCCTTCCTGTACCTTCTCTCGGCGTTTTTCTCGTCTCCGATAAGCCTGTAGCAGTTGGCAGAATTGTAGTATCCTATGATGGCTTGGAGAGCGGTTTTATCCCTTTCAGCCATTCTCCTAGCAGCTAGGCTGAAGGCCTCAGCCGCCCTGACCGCGAACCTGTGAAATTTGTTTGCGTCCCCAAACGAGTGGTAGATGTGAGAAATCCACAGGTAAACCTGCCCAGCATCCATAACCCTTTTCTTTTCCTTGTCCTTTAGAAAGTCCGAGAAACATTTGAGAGCCAATTTTTTCAGGTGACGGAACTTTTCCTCGTCTCCCTCCATCCTATAACAGTCGGCGGCGCTGCTGTACCAGTAACCCGCCTCCTTGAGGTCTTTCCTCAGGAGGGACATACTCTTTTTCGCGAGTTTCTCGTAGAGCCTACCCATCTCCGAAAAGTTCACTCTCATTAACTCCCTTTCCTCTGGCTAAAAAAATTTGGAAGTATGTTTTAATCGCTTTTTTATTTTCTCAGCTTCTTAGATTTTACTACTTGGGTGATTGGGTTATGTATGTTTCTAGTGATCGTGTAGGTGTATAATTTATTTCCTTGAAAATCATAGTAGTTCCCTAGTTTCGTTTTAATTTTTGAGGGTTGGTTCTATGCGGAAAGAAGGAAGTCTGAGAAGAACGCATCTTCACGGTTGGCACGTTGAGCGTGCGCACATGACGAGCTTCTCCGGTTTTGAGATGCCCGTGGAGTACAAGGGGCACGGCATCATAAAGGAGCACCTCGCGGTTAGGAGTGGTGTCGGTGTTTTTGATGTGACCCACATGGGGCGGTTCGAGGTTTCGGGCGCCGACTCCAGGGATTTTCTGGAGTACGCTACGTCGAGACGGCTTACGGGTCTGAGCGGCGGCTCCTGCAGGTACGGTCTTCTGCTCAATGAGAACGGGGGCATACTTGACGACATAATGATAAACTACTTCGACGAAGAGAAAACCCTCCTCGTGGTGAACGCCGGTAACAGGGAGAAAGACTTCAGATGGCTGCTCAAAAACTCTGAGGGCTACCGGGTAAGCATAAATGACGTCTCTGACGCGACGCCGATGTTCGCGGTTCAGGGACCCCTCTCCCAAAAAACCCTGCAGAAACTGACAGAGACGAACCTAGCCTCTATGAAGCGTTTCAGCTTCGTCACAGCCGAGGTCTCAAACCAGCACTGCATGATTTCAAGAACCGGATACACCGGTGAGGACGGCTTCGAGATCATACAGTACGATGTGCCTCTAAGCAGCCCGGCGAAAGCCCTTGACCTGTGGAACGATGTTCTTGAGGCTGGGAAAGAGTTCGGGATCCTACCCTGCGGACTCGGGGCCAGGGACACACTGAGGCTGGAGGCCGGTTTACCTCTCTGGGGAAACGACATAGACGAGAGCACGAATCCCTTCGAAGCCAGGCTCGGGGCGTTCGTGAATCTTGAGAAGGAGAATTTTATCGGAAAAGGGAAACTGATGGAGCTAAAGGACCGCCCCTTAGCTAGAGTCAGGGTTGGCGTAGCTATGGTGGAGCGGGGTATACCGCGCCCGCACTACGAGATTTTACACGACGGAGAGGAGATAGGCGTAGTCACCAGTGGAAGCATTTCCATAACACACGGAAAAATGGGCATCGGGATGGGGTACGTGCATCCAGAGTTCTCCGAACCCGGAAGAGAGGTGTACGTGTCGATGAAAGGGAGAGCCAGACGAGCCAGAGTGGTTGACCTGGCGGCTCTTCTTAGAGAGTTAAAGAGAGGGAAAAAGTAGCGCCCATACAATCGCTGCGCGCGTCTCCCGTGGAGGAGGTGAGACACTACGTTTTGCACTTCTTGTACATTTTCCAGCTGAGAATCGGTTTTCTCGCCGCTTTGACCTCGTCCACCCTTCCGATCGAGGTGTTGTGGGGGGCGTTCAGAACCTTTTCGGGTGAGCTGTAAGCTTCTTCTGATATTCTCTTCATCACGGATACGAACCTGTCGAGGGTTTCCTTGGTTTCGGTTTCGGTTGGTTCTATCATCAGAGCCTCCTCAACTATCTGCGGGAAATAAATGACCGGTGCGTGCACTCCGAAGTCTAGTATTCTTTTTGAGACATCGAGGGCGGTGACGCCTGTGTCCGCCTTCAGCTGCGCAGCGTTTATCACGCACTCGTGCTTTCGGGGTTTATCCGGAGCGTATGGGAGGGTGAATCCCCGTATTTTTTCTATTTTCTTGGCTAGGTAGTTTGCGTTTAGAACAGAGACCTCCGCAACCTCGTTTAATCCCTCCGCTCCTAGGGAAAGGATGTAAGCGTAAGCCTTGACGATGACTCCGAAGTTTCCGTAGAATCCCTTCGCCTTCCCCACCGACTTCGGTCTGTCGTAGTCCAGATAGTACACCCCCCTCTTCTCATCGTACTCCACTGTCGGT
>JAUQYY010000263.1 GCA_030587505.1 Candidatus Sigynarchaeota archaeon | reverse complement strand
CTAACGAAGTGAGGGACGCTCTTGGGATCAAGGAAGGGGACTCTGTTTGTTGGTTCATTCTCAGCAGCAAAATTGCGGGGTTAATGGTTGAATCCGATGAGGAAGGGGAGGAGACGAAACAAATTCTGGAGTTCCTCACAAATCTGAGTTCTAAAAAAATTGAGAGGACAGGAAAGCCGGATTATAGGCCGGTTTCAAAATCAGATTTGTGGCTTGGTGTGAAAGAGGATTAGCGATGATTTGGTTTGTTGATTCTGGAGTGTTGTGGAGACTGCTTGACCCGGGGCATCCCGAAAGGGAGGCTTGCCTCAGTCTGATGCGGAGATGTTTTACGCAGAGACCCGAGTTCATAGCGGGGATTAATGCTGTTGTACTTGTCGAAACTATGATTTGCCTTGTTAGACTGTCAAAGATTAAGCCGGGTCAAGCGTCGAATATTTTGTGGAACGGTTTCCTCAAATCCGAGAGCAGGGTTGCGTTTTTCCCGACCTATAAGAGTACTCTTAAAGAGGCTTTGGCACTCCAGTGTGAGGCAGAGGGTGTCGAGTTTCCCGACTGTGTTATCGCTGCGACAATGAAGGAAAACGGTGTGGCGCACATATACACAACGAATCCTAGACATTTCTCAGGCTTCGAGTTTGTGAAAGAAGCGGTTGACCCTAGACACATATAGCGGGTGAGACACCAAAAAGTACTCTGGCACTGGCAGAGCTGTGTTTGAGATTGAAGGGTGAGCCTTGCTTCCGGTTCAGATTTTGATCGGATACTTTCCATATCTTTCGACTGTTTTCATCATTTCCATTAGGTTTTCGTACTTTACTCTTGGGTGTATGCTGTGCCCTGAGCTCAGGATGTAGCCTCCTCCGGGTGCCACGTTTTTGAGCAGTTTGAGAACCTCTTCTCTCACGGTTTCTACTGGGGCTTCGCTTAGGGTGTACATTGGATCTACGTTTCCCACCAGGCAGATTCTGTTCCCGTACCTCTTTTTGCCTTCTATTATGTTCATGTTTGCTTGGGGCTCCCAAGGGTGTAGAGCGTCTATTCCCGCGTTGACTATGTCGTCTAGTATCTGGTTTAGGTTGCCGTCGCTGTGTAGGAGAACTTTGACTCCTCTCTTGTGGCAGGTTCTCGTGAATTCCCTGAGGCAAGGGGCTATGAGTTTTCGGAAGTCCCGGGGTGAGATGAAGGATCCGGTTTTGTGGCCGTAGTCGTCGTACACTACGAGGGCCTCGGCGCCCAGGTCCATCATGTACTTGGCTGTTTCGATGGCTGCTTTCCTGTGGTCGTCGAGCACTTTTTGGATGAATCGTCTGTTCTGGAAGTAGAGTTTGGTGAAGGTTTCGAAGCCGAATATCTCCCATGTTGGTTCGAAGAATCCCATGATGCCGGGCATTATGAAGATTCTGTCCCCGACCGCCTCAAGAGCCTTTTTGTAGATTTTTTCTCTTATGGGGTGGTAGGGGTTGATGGGCCCCCAGGCGTGGTAGTCTTCGGGGGATTTGAATCCTCCGCCCATGTAGAAGCCCATCTCCGTTCCGTTCAGTTCTTTTAGCTGGAATTTTCTTCCGTACTCGTCGATGTACGTGTCCCATGTCGGGTACTTGCACTTGGTGAACTGGGGTATGACTCCCAGCGAGCAGCAGTCGAAGCCGATCTTCGCCATGACCATTACCGACTTCGCATACAAGTCGGGTGAGTACTTCATTGTTCGTCTTCGCCTGAGGTATCGCCAGAAGGGAATGTGCCTCATGTTCCAGGCGGCCCTTATGGTACCCTTGGTTAGGCTGACTCCCGCTACTCTTTCTGAGATGTTATCGTTTGTGATGCCGACCTCGAAGGTTGGAACCCTGTCAGGCTCCTCCCTGCTGAGAGCGCACAGGACACGTTCACGCACGTTCAATTCTTGTCACCGATTCGGATTTCAGAGACCTGACCGCTGTGAGGCTTAGGATTTGGATACGATTAAGGCAAAAAATATGAAGTTTTCGCAGGGATAGTTATTTCCACGCTGGATTTAATCGTGAGGAGGGTGAGTGTGTGATCTGTGCGCTCGGAAAATTGGATTGGAGTGTGTTTGGGTAGTGTTAGAAACCAGCGGCTTTGCTTCTTTGGTTTTTTATTGTTGTGTGGTGTAGGTTAATCCGAATTTTTTGCATGCGTTTTCGACGTCTTCCATGGTGATTTTGAGTTCCAGGTCTTTTTCTTTTAGGCATCTTTTTTGCAGTTTTATTGGTCCAGTGATTACTGAGGGTAGGTCCATGGGGTATAGCCTGGGGTTCATTAGGATTGTGAGCTTTTTGGCCGGGTACGATTTGAAGAGTTCTATCCACTCCTGGTGGGTGACGAAGTCCCCTAGGGGTGAGGGGTTCCACGGCTGTGTGGGAAGGAAGACGAGTTCCTCGGCTTCTTCTATGTAGTCTTGGAAGACCCTGTCCAGCATCTTTTTGGTGTCGTTGAAGGATTTGCGCAGAACGTAGTACGTCCAGACCGGAAGCAGTCCGAGTCTCCTCACGGCGAGTGGGACGAGCTGGCTGTACTGTTCGACGATGACTCCTCTTGGTTTTATTCCCTTTTCGTTCATGGCCTGGTTGACGAGGTAGGTTGTCACGGCGCTCAGGTCGTGTGCCCTCTCCGCCCTGATGTGGGTGAAACTGTATCCCTGCTCTTCGGCGAACTCTCTCGCCCGCTCAACCATTCTCGGACTGTTACCGTACTCGCTGTCGTAGCTCTTGAAGGGCTTTGCATCCGGTGGACCCCAGCCTCCTCTGTGGGTTGCGCCGATTTCCTCGAGCCAGGAGTCGATTCTCTCCGAGCCGAAGGCGTACTCCTCGGGTGTCAGGTCGTCCAGGCCTCCGCACTGGTAGTAGAATCTCTCGTCGAGCTTGTAGTGTAGCCACGGTTCCTGCACGTCGAAGACCACTATGTCTCCCCCCTCGTTTAGGTGTTCCTTTATGAATTTTCGGTAGGCGTTTGGGAGCCAGAACTTTGATCTGAAGTGGAAGACGAAGGGGAGGTTGGTTCTGTCGTGAATCGGGTCGAAGTGGATGACGATTTCCAGGTTTTCGTTTCGGGGTAGGAACTCCCTCATGAGGTTTCTGCCGAACTCTATGAAACCCTTCGCGTCGTCGGGGTCTCCACCAGGCCTGCTCACCGTTAGGTTCAAACCGGAGAAGAGCATGACTGTGCGCATTATGTCCGCCAGGTGCAGGCTCCCCCCGTTCGACGCTCCGAGGAAAATGGAGTCGACCTTTCTCCCTCCGAGCACTCTCCTGTGGTAGCTTAGGAACTCCCTTTCTAGTATGTCGTCTATCCTCGATCTTTTCACGGTTTCGGGGTCTCTTCCGTACTGTGCTTTTGAAAGCTGCCCCGCGTAGATTTTCCTCCCAATCGAGGGAAACGCGTCGAGAAACTTTACAAGCGGCACCATATAGGAAGGGATTTTCTGCCAGGTTACAATGTCGTCTTCCAGTATCGAGGCGCCGAAGAGGAGATATATCGAGTCGGAGAACTTTAGGTCGGGCGGAACATACACAACCAAGTCACACACCTCTCTTAAACTTCAAACTACACACTTAAATACTTAAGCACCCCCCGATAAAAGGGCTTAAAACAAGACAGAAGCAATGAAAAACACTCCTCTATACTTGGTTTGAGTCAAAAATCCTCCAAAACCAGATTTCAATAAACCCAAAAGCATAATAGCGTTTTTTGGTAAAACAAATAATATAAAATAGCAACGAAGCCTCTCCTGCTCGGTCTGAGCGAGTCAAAGCGTCTGTTAGGACTTAAACCTCTGGGCACCTGCTGATGGTGTCTTTGGATGTTTGAGGAGCAAGCCGCGCACAGAGGGTTTTGTTGGGCTTGAGGCTGCGGTGGCGAGGAGAAACCGGGTGGGCTGGTGTGTTAAGTGGGAGTGTGAAGGGGAGGCTTCTGGACTTTAAGGTTGAACCGTTTGATACTGTTTTCGTGTGGTGTTCGGATATGTGTGATACTCTCGTAGCCTTGGGAAATTCAACCGAGGATGGCTCGGTGATTTTTGGGAAGAATAGTGATAGGCCTCCTAACGAGGCGCAGGTGATAAGGCATTTTCCCCGGATGGAGCACCCTGAGGGTTCCACCGTTAAGTGCACCTATATTGAGATCCCTCAGGCACCGGAGACCCTCGAGGTGATTCTCTCGTGTCCGTTTTGGATCTGGGGCGCCGAGATGGGGGTCAACGAGTATGGTGTGGCCATCGGAAACGAGGCCGTGTGGGCAAAGGAGGGATACGCTGACACAGGGCTTCTGGGTATGGATCTCCTGAGACTGGGGCTGGAGCGTGGGGAGACCGCCAGGAGAGCCCTTGAGGTGATTGTTGAACTCTTGGAGAAGTATGGTCAGGGTGGAAACTGCTTCTACGACGCGTCCCTGAAGTATCATAACTCCTTTATCATAGCTGATCCGAGTGAGGCTTGGGTTCTGGAAACCGCCGACAGATACTGGGTTGCGGAGAACGTCAAGGATGTGCGTTCGATTTCGAACGGATACACGATAGGCAGCAAGTGGGATCTGGCCTCACCAAACCTGGTTGAGCACGCCATAGAGATGGGGTGGTGCGAGTCAAAGAAGGACTTCAACTTTGCGGAGTGCTACGGAGACCCCGGTATGCGGGAGATAGTGCACTGCGTTGAGCGTGTCAGCAGAACCACCAAGCTCCTTGGGGAAAAGAAGGGCGAGATAACCGTGGAGGATATGATGCGTATTCTGAGAGACCACGAGGGGCGGGGTGTTAGGGAGTGGAACCCCGATAAGCAGGTTAACACGGTGTGCATGCACGCGGGCCCAGAGGTTGTGAGCCAGTCCTCAGCCAGCTACGTTGGCCACCTCACGGAGGAGATTCCCACCCACTGGCTAACCGGGGGGTCTAATCCCTGCATCAGCGTTTACATTCCCTTCTACATTGGCATTGAGATTCCGGAGACCTTCACTAAGGGTGGGGAGAAGTACGATGCGGAGTCCTTCTGGTGGAGTCACGAGAAGCTGGCTCGGAAGGTTCAGGAGGACTACCCCACACGTGCAAGCATAATAGTTTCTGAGGGTGAGGCTCTGCAGTCCGAATTCCTTGAGGAGGCTAGACGAGCTAGGAAGAAGGCGCTGGACCTTACCCTCGGCGAGGCGACCCTGCTTCTGGAAGACCTCACTCACAGATGCACCGAAACGGTGATAAGGAAGAGTAAGGAATGGCTGGAAAAGGTGGAAAAGGCGAAACGTGTTACACCGACCAAGGAGGAATACCTCAACTTTCTGAAATCCGTGAATGAAGCAGCTGGACTATGAGGATCTTTTTTATGTTTTCTTCTCTCTCTTTTGGAATTTTCCTGTTTTTATATAATAAATATGTGGATTCAACTATTTATTAGAAAATTTTACTTCCATACTCTTGAAAGTGTTAAAAATTATTTAATCAACTATCTTGTTTAGATATGCATAAACTTTAACTCGAACCGCACCAATTTTTATCAAGAACACGAAAAAGGGTTTTATTTGCGAACCAAAGGATGAAACTAGAACCATATAGAATATTAATTAATTGAAGATATCGGGGGAAACAGTTTGACTCTCTCAACCCTTGGAAAAGACCAACTGGCAACAACGGGAATAAACGAGCTAGACAGACTGCTCAGCGGAGGTATACCCAGAGGATCCGCCGTGTTAATCCTCTGTGAGGGTCAAAACGCTCAGGACGCATCCGCGCTCCTCGGTATAATCTGCTTGAACCTGTTGGAGAGGGGCGAAACCGCTATACTCCTGACCACTGATCCGCCCAACGAAACCTACCCTCAGCTCTACGCTCCAGAGGTCACATCAAACGCACTGAGGGAGAACCGCCTCTTCTACATCGACCTGTTCAGTTCCTCTATGGGTGTTCAGACCTCCGAGGAGACGAACATCGTGGTTGTTGAGAAGCCTCACGACCTGAACCACGTTTTCTACCACACGAGCATGTTTAGAGACGAGAAGCTGAAGGGAATCCCAGCACCTGGTCTTAAGGTTTCATGGATATACCACCAGCTTTCAACCACCATATTCACCGTGGGCGACCCAGAGAAGGTGCTGAGATTCGTCTGGAACCTCAGATCGAAAATCAAAACGCTCAGGGACGTAGCGTACACTGTGATGAACGTTGACATGCATCCGAAAAACGTTGTTGAAACCGCCAAGCACATATTCGACACCGTAATAGAACTCAAGACAATAGAGCGGGAAGGAACACCAATCAAAAACCTGAGGGTTCTTAAAAACGCTGGGTTGCCTTGCATAACTGACCTGGTGCCATACTCGGTGGACATTCGGAAAAGAAGGTTCCAACTGGGTAGCGAAGTGGCAACATCCTTCGACGAGTTGAAAAAGATGTTCTACATGGACGTATCGGGGCCCCTTAAGCTTCCTATGTACGACGAGTTTGCGAGATATCTTGTGATACCCGCCAACATAATTCTGAACATTATAAGAAAAGCTGGAGAAAACAATCTCCTGGACGCGGTGAAAGAGCTTCTTGAATACGCTGGCTACGAAACGGGTAAAAAGCTCGCAGAAATCTTTAAGAAAAAATTCAAATTCTCCGGGGACGTAAACTACAAGAACTGTGGAAAGTTGTTTTCAGCCAGCGGATGGGGGAGAGTTAATTTCGATAAGAAGGACGACGATAAGATTGTAATCAGGATTGAGAATTCCCCCTTCCTGCCGAGTCTGAGAGCGTTCAACAAGCCGATTTGCTTTGTTCAAGCGGGAATAATTAGGGGCGCACTGGAAGAAGCACTTGATTCCCGCTTCGATGTGGTGGAAACCACATGCCTGGGACTGGGCGATAAGTACTGTGAATTTGTAGCCACAAAAGTCGAGGGCGTCGAATCACCCCTCAAATCGAGCGAATTGAACTCCCTCGAATTGTTGCTCCCCCTCATCACGACCTCCAAAACAAGGCTGGAGGAATTCAAAGAAAAGGTTATCGAAAGAGCCAAGGAAACGCACAAAGGGGAAAGATTAACCTTCGAAGACCTACCCGAAAAATTATCCAGCCTTCTAAGTATTTGTGGCTACAAAGCAAAACTACTAGAAAAGGGAAGAAATCAACTGACATATCAGATAACCAACTGCCATTACCCGGACAGAAAACCCTTCCATGAAATATGCACAACCTACCTGGAAGGACAACTGGAAGCGGTTGGTGTAAAAACCAAAATAACTCTCAAAGAAACCCCTGACAAGGGCAAGTGTGTTCTAAAAATTAAACACCTAACCTAACACAACCCAATTTGACTCCTTTTCATTTTTCCAAACCCCAATTGTTTCATCTTTCCTCCCCACCTTTAACCGAAATGCGGTTACCTAAAATAATTAGTTTAGAGACTGCACCTTGAGTTTCGAAACCCTGTATAGGGTTAATCATGCATTCATTCAAGAGGAGCCCTGGATAGGGAGGCTTTTTCCTGTCGAAGTCTTTCATTGGACCCCGATCCAGAACTGTAGGCGTACCACTTTTTGGTTTGCTGTGCCTTTATTGTTTCAGTTTGGTTGTTAGTCTTCGAGTCTCCAATGTGGCTTCGTGTGTGTCTCTTCCGGGCTGTGTGGTTGGTGTACGCCCCTATCCTGGTGGCGGTTCCTATGGGACGGAGAGGTAAAAAAGATTATTAGCTGGAAGCATAGATAGTATTACGGAGAGTGAAGCCCAAGGTGGGGTCTTTGAGGAGAATTGTTATTTCCATTCTTGCTTTTCTGATTCTGTTTCAACTAGGTCTCGTCTACGCTTCACACAGCCGTGTGGATCAACAATACTTAGCCCTATGCTACTACTCGGCTCAGGGTTTCGAGGCCAAGCAGCCCTTCTCAAAAACCGTGATGGTGCTGAGCATAGACGGAGAGATCACCCGCTCAACGGAGCTGATGGTCCAGGATGCTATGTTCAAAGCTTTGTACGCGCAGGCAGACCTGATAGTGGTTCTCCTGAACACGCCTGGGGGCGAGTTGAGCGCGGTTCAGAACATTATGAATATGTTCGAGCTGAGCGGAATACCCGTGTGCGTCTTTGTTGCCCCCTTCGGCGCAACCGCCTGGAGCGGCGGTACGTACCTCCTCATGTCCAGCCACATCGCCGCCATGTCCAGCGGCACCATTATAGGGTCCGCCCAGCCGGTGCAGGCGGGACAGCCGGTCTATGACCTAAAGTACGTGAACGCGATGATGGCGTTAATGGCGGCTCACGCTCGCCTCCACGACAGGAACGAAACGGTTGCTCAGCAGTTTGTTGCGATAAACCTCAACCTGCTGCCAGAGAACGCTAAGGCCATGGGTGTGATTGAAATAGTGGCAAACGACCTTTACGGCCTTCTCCGACAGTTAGAAAACATGACCCTGATAAGGTACTACTCGCCGAGCGGTACGCTTGCGTGGAAACTTGTGCCGTCGGAAAACGTTTCAAACTATACCACGATCAGCCAGGTGAGCTTCGCGGGGATAAGCGACTCTCCTTTTATATACTGGTATGAGAAACCCGTGCAGTACAATGTTCTGAACATTATTGTGAACCCGTACGTAACGTATATACTCCTCATAGTGGGGCTCTTCGGCATCGTGATAGGCCTCAAAACTCCTGGCTTCGGCGCTGAGATGCTGGGTGTAATCGCACTGATACTCGGGCTCGCCGGTTCGGGTATTCTGGGCTTCAACCTGGCGTCCATACTGTTCTTCGTAACAGGCTTTGTGCTTTTCCTACTGGAACTCAAGACCCACGCCTTTGTGCTGGCAGCCGGCGGGATAGCCTGCTTCATACTAGGCGCGGTGCTGATTTTCCCCACTTCCAACTGGCTCGTCACGTACAATTTCGTACAAACAGTGATTATCTCCGTCGTGGTGGTATCCCTCTTCATCTCCGGGTTCTTCGCCTACCTCGCCTACAAGGTTGGAGAAACCAGAAAGATTAAGAAAGAATTAGACATCGAAGCACTGGTTGGACAGACAGGAAAAGCCAAAACCGACCTCACACCAAAGGGCCAAGTCCTTGTGGCCTCAGAGATATGGAGCGCAAAGTCACACGACGGAAAAACCATTCCCGAAGGAACAAGAATAAGAGTGCTAAAGGTCACCGGATTAACACTCATCGTAGAACCCGTGAAACAAGAGAAAGAGAAAAAAGCATAAGACCACACCCGCCCACTACCAAGGGTGATAAATCCCAACAAAAATATCATCGAAACACTAAAATGAGAGGAAAACCCAAAACTTCCGGAGGTTCAGGGTTTGAAAACAAGTTTTCACCACGTTGGAATAGTTGTCAGAGATTTGAAGGAAGCCATCTCAAAGTACTGCAGGGCGCTCGGAGTGGACAGCAGCTCCATTAAGATTCACAGGCAGGGGTACGCCACGGAGAAGGGTGAAACAGAAGAATTTGACTACGCCTTCATCCCCACAGGCGACAACGCTTACTTAGAACTCGTATCACCCGTGACTGTTGGTCCCACCATGAGGTACCTCGAGAAAAAGGGTGAGGGACTATTCCACCTAGCCTTCGAGTCAGACGACGTTCCGGCCACGATCGAGCACTTCGAGAACGCCGGCTTCCCCCTAGCCGGGCGCACACCCTCGAAACAGGCTCTCTCAGTGTTCTTCCACCCAAAGTTCACACACGGCGTCCTCATCCAGGTTATCAAAAAGAACCTCATCCTACCCGACGGCTCCCCCAACCCCGAAGTCGCCCTAGGAGAAGAATAGCCCACCAGCATCCATCCGAAGCCTTTCCTGCTACTAAACACTCCTAGCGATACTCTCGTCTACTTCGCCTCTTTTTCTCTTGCATCCATTTTTCTAAAGAAACTCGAGGTCTCCAAGTCACTTTGATGCATCATAACCAGCTTGGATACGCCGGCTGTGTTTTATTCATAAGTTTCAATTCAAAACGAAACAAAATAATAGGGAGCAACAACTATACTATGGTAGAATGAACTTCAATTCTTTGAGGAGAGAAGAGATGGGTATCGAGTTAAAACTGGTTTCGGAGCTCATTCCGCGCGCCGCACCGGTGTCTGAGCACTCCCTCTTCAGCCCCGTTTCCGAGGCGGTTTCTCTCTCTGAGGTGAGTGTGGTTGAACCAGCCAGCTGGGAAAAGTCCGATTGTAGGATTGTCAGCCTGAATGGTGTGTGGCGCCGCCTCGCGGATCGCGGCGACCTAGGGGACTCCCCAGCTGATTCCGATTATGATGATTTTGACTGGCCACGGGTTAAGGTTCCCGACAACTTCGGCCTAGACGGTGAGCTACAAAGGTTCTACGACCCCGTCTGGTACCGCCGAGTAATACGCGTAAATGGATTCAAATACGCCGACCTCGTCTTCATGGGAGTGGACTACCTGGCAGACGTGTACCTGAACGGTCAACACCTAGGACACCACGAGGGATACTTCGCACCCTTCTCCTTCGACGTTTCAAACAGACTCGAGGAAAAAAACGTTCTAGCCGTTAAGGTGCAGGACCCCTGCGAAAACCTAGACCCCGACGAATGGTTCTTCCTCCACTATAAAAAGTATATAAAAGGAACAATGAACTACCACGACTCCAGGCCCGGAGGATTGCCGGGAAACCTTTCTCCCCGATGGTCCTCAGAGTGGGGGCAAAGCCTCACCACGGGGGGAATCACGCAGCCGGTGTACCTGAAGTTCACAGGGCCCGTCAGGGTAGACAAGTTCTTCGTCACACCCCTAGACACCGACGGGCGAGTGCACCTGGCGATAGTGGCAACCAACAGGCAGACTAAGAAACTGCGGGTGGTGTTCAACGTTCACCTCTACGCACCACCAGGGGAAAGGTCTGAGGAGAGGGAACACACGGTCTCAGCTGTCTCGGCGGACCTCGAACCCGGACCGAACAGAATCGACCTAGAGTTTGTGGTTCCAGACCCCGTTCTCTGGTGGCCCTGCTCCCACAGTGAGCTCGGCGAACCGGCGACCTACGGTCTAACCGTTGAGGCGGTGTGCGACGGGGCTCTCTCCGACAGGGCTCACGAACACTTCGGAATACGCACTGTTCAACTGAGCCGCGACCCCTGGGTGTTCAGCATCAACGGGCGCCCCGTTTTCGTGAAGGCTACCAATTACATTCCCCGACAGCATTTCGCCGATGTGGACAAGGACTTCTATGCTCGCGACATGCGAATGATAAGAGACGCGAACCTAAACAGCGTGGGGGTACACGCTCACATCCAGTGTCCCCCCTGCTACGAGGCAGCCGACGAGGCGGGAATAATGGTCTTCCAGGACTTCCCGCTCCAGTGGTCCTACGATTCCGGCGAGAAAACCAACCCGGGGTTCGTTGAGAAAGCCCGGAGAATGATAGCGGAGATGGCTTACCTCCTGTACAATCACCCCTCGGTGGTCTACTACGCGTGCCACAACGAGCCTCCGGCACAGTTTAACCCTCTGTTTGAAGCTGAGCCGGACGAGGACAGGGGAAACCTCGTGCTCGACGAGAAGCTGCAGAAAACGCTGCAGGAGGTAGACCCCAGCCGACCGGTGCACAGAGCCTCCGGCATGGGAGAAGATATGCACGTTTATGACGGCTCGCTTAACGGTGGTTCAATTTACGACTGCCGTAAACGAGTGTCCGGGTTCGTTTCCGAGTACGGTTTCTGGTCGGTTTCGGAATCCGCGGTAAACTATGGGGACACGGGCTGGCCCCCGGATGAAGACCAGCTGGTTGAGTGGTCGAGTCGCCTGAGCTTCTTCGGGTCGACGTGCACCTTTGTGGGTGCCCCCAGCAGATACACGAGCCTCGAGTTCTGGATAATGGCCACCCAGCTCTATGGCGCGTTTCTGGCGAAGTACCAAACGGAGTTCTTCCGTTCGCGCAGAGGCAACCCCTACAACGCGATACGGTGGCACTTCTTCTCCGACTGGTGGCCAGACTTCGGGTACGCTGGTGGAGGCCTGGTGGACGTGGACCGCAACCCCAAGCTCCCCTACAAGTGGTTAACACTGGCGCAGAGACCGCTGATAATGATCGCAGACCTGGAGAACACCGTGTTTCCGCCAAACACCCGACTGAAGATTCCCGTCTATATGGTCAACGATAACCCTAGTCCCAGAACTGGGAGGTGGCGAATCAAACTGGTGAGAATGAGCCACAGCATAGTTATCCAGGGAGACCCCGAGGCCGCGAGGCTGGGAGCCACAACCGTGCCCGCCGCGGAGCGCCACCTGGTAGCCATTCCCGCGGGCGAAAGGGTAGAGGTGCTACTCGAGCGGGAGGGCGAGTTCAAAATCGACCCGGAGACGGTTGAACGGATCACAACGGTAACCTTTACAACCCCGCCTGGACCAGAGCTGGGGTCGTACACACTAACGATGGAGTGGAAGGAAGAGGCAGGCCTCAAAGAATCAAACTGGGCACACATACTCGTCGCGCCGAGAGACTGGTCACCGGGCCCAGGCATGCATCTGGTTCACTGATCCCCTGCAAGTGTTTGGAGGTCTCCGTGCCAGCGAGTCATTCATACAGATAGCTACCTAATCAACCCTCTACTGTTTAGTTTTTGTGAGAAAGGTTAAAGCAAAAAACCTCTGAGGGCTTAGACCTTGGGTGAGTCACCTTCAGAGGTGCCTAACCATGTTCTAACAGTCTGGGCGGTTGAAGAATACCAACATGTTGGGAAAAATCGGATTTGAGAGGTGCAAAGAAGGGAGGGGATGATGGTTTGGGTTTCCTTACTGTTCCTCGTAGCTGAATTTGCACGCTTGCAGGATAATGTCGACGAGCTGGGGTTCCTCGAGCATTCCTATCTGGGTGCCGCTTTCGAACATCTCATGAACCTTTTTCTTTATGATGCCCTCGTCAATCTTCTGGCCGATGAGTTCCTGCTCGAGCTTTTCCAGAGCGTCGGCTGGAGTCATCTGCATGGTTCCCGTGAACATCATGTCTTTTATGGTGTCCCCCTCTCTCAAGACGTAAGCCCTGATAAGGAGCCCTCCCGATATCTTCAGGAACGCTCTTCCCAGACTCGTGCCTAGTGGAATCTGCTCGAACTTCTTCTCAGCCGACCTGGCGAATATGTGCTGCTCGGAGTGGAACATGCTAGTGAACTCTTTGACGTACTGCAGCTCTATGTCGGTCCATTCCCCTTCCTCAACCTCTACACCGAAGGCTTTCTTGAAGGTTTCCAAGGTTATTTCGATCCAGTCCGCCTGATTCTGTCAATTTCGTCCAAGCCCTTTGTGTATACCCCTGCCTCCTCGAGGTTCCAGCCTCTCTCCATCACGTCCTTGAGAACCTTGTCAGCGAATTTCTCCGCTGGTGAGACCAGAACCTTCGCCATGAGGTCGCTCGGCTTTGTGCAATTGGGGAACCACGCGAAGCCAACAGCGTCAAACAGTCCCGAGTTGCCGCAACCCATGAATTTTCTCCACACTTTACGCTCCGGGTCCCAGATCTCCCATGTCGTTCAGGGGCTTGTACCTCACCGGGATGTTGTACTTCTGGCTGATGATGTCCGCCCCTGTGCCGAGTATTTTCATCAGCACCAGGTCTGGTTGTGTCGGTATTTCCGGGTGATTCTTCTTGTTCCATACTAGACCCACGAAGGGCTCGAATCCAGGCTCCGCGTAGATAACTCCTCCGCCGGCGACTATTCCCCCTCGTGATTTTCACGTTGTTCTCGACGGCTGCCTCGTAGTTTATGTCTCGCAGGGCATCGCAGTAGCTCTGAAGAAAGATTGCGGGTCTGTCAAGGAAGTAGAACGCAACGGTGTCGGGGATCTTTCCCTCGGCCACTGCTCTGAGGGCGGAGGGAATATAACCGCTATACCAGTCCGCAACGTCGGTGGTTGTGGTTACCATTCTCCATTTTCCTGTCATCTGCTACTAAACCTCCAACAATTGTCTCCAAACAGTGTTGAACCTATAACAGATTTGGAATTTATGTTATTCTCTACACACAATGGGAAGTCTTAGACCTGTTCCGATGCTTCTCGAATCTCCCCGCAGATTGGCGGTTCTCCCAGAATAGTTTTAAGGAGCATTCCGATCCTGAGAAGGTACACCACCATTCTGTTATTTGTACGCTTTTCACCGATGATGCTTGTTTTACCCTTTCTAATGGCTGTTAGCACGGAGTCCACCGTGTCACTCTCACACTCTATTCCCGTTACGGCGTTCCCTACGTTCACGTGGTAGTGTGCGTCGCTGCCCGCCACAACGGGCAAACGTAATTTGTGAGCGGCTACCTTGGCTCTGAGGTTGATGCAACGCAGCTGGCTCGCGTTGAAACCCTCAATGGCGTCTAACTTCGCCCTCTCCACACGGTCCCCAATGCCTCCCCAGCCGAAGGGGTGGGGTGCTACGACCAGAGCCCCCATTTCCCGGAGTTCCTCGGCGGCCTCCACCGCGGAGAGCCTACTCATGCGTCGCTTCGGGTCGGTTTCCAGTCCCAGGCCGAGAAGGTCGCCGTCTCTGCACCTGACCTCGATTCCTGGGATAACCAGGAAATCCCTGTCTATTCTTCTTGCTATCTTTGAGGCTATTAACCCTCCCTTAACCGTTTCGTGGTCGGTTACCGCTATGCCGTCGAGGCCCTTCCGTATTGCTGTTTCTACCACCTGTTTCGGGGTGCTTACCGCATCCGGCCCCCATATCCAATCCTGGGAACAGGTAGTGTGGATGTGCAAGTCGAATTTCCTCATTCATACTTCACCGTTTTTAGTGTTTCAGGTCTGGTTACCGGTCTCTTCGCATGGTGGAGGATTTATCTCTCCTAGAAGCAGGCACAGTTTCAAGTACTGCACGGTTGCCAGGTGCTCTGAGCGTTTCTCTCTGAGAATCCGCGTTTTTCCCTGTAGTATCGCTCTTTTCACCTCGTCGACTGTAAGTTCGTTTATCTCTATTCCTGTGATGCCATTTCCCACCTCGTCTGCTATGTGTGCGTCGCTGCTCGCAACCATGGGTAGTCCCAGCCTGGCCGCCAGCTCCTTCGCCTTTCTGTTGTGGCGTGAGAGCATCCTCGAATTGAACGCCTCTATAGCATCGAATTCGAGCTTCTCAACCAGTTGGCCTCCGACGCCCTCCTTACTGTAGGGGTGGGGGGCGATTATCACAGCTCCTTTCTCTCTCATTTTTTCAATGGCTTCCTCGGCTGTCAGTGACCTGCTTTTTATGTTGATTTCCTCCATCACCCCTAAGGCTAGCACGTCTCCCTCCTTGGTCTTGATCTCTATGCTTGGAATTACCAGAAAATCCCTGTCAATGTTCCTGGCCGCCTTAGCCGCTATCAGCCCGCCTTTGGTGGTGTCGTGGTCTGAAACAGCTATTCCGTCAAGTCCTACTCTTATTGCTGCTTTAACCATTTCCCTTGGCGTGTTGAGTCCGTCTATTCCCCATCTCTCGTGCTTGGAGCAGCAGGTGTGGATGTGAAGGTCAAACTTCTTCAATGAAACCACCACCGGGTAGAAACCGTTCCTAGGGGTTCAGAGTTATTCTTCGCACCGTGGACGTTTGGAAACGTGGAACAGTAAGCCAATTTTTTTGGAGTAGACACGGGTCATACTCCTTGTTCTCCTTTCCTGGTGGATTCTCGTTTTTCCCCTTACTATCGCGTCTTTCACGGCTTCTATGGAGAGTTCATCGAGGTCCAGGGCTGTAATCCCGTTGGCGATCTCGTCTGCTATGTGTGCGTCGCTGCTCGCAACCATGGGCAGTCCCAGCCTGGCCGCCAGCTCCTTCGCCTTCCTGTTGTACCTTGGGAGAATCCTAGCGTTGAACCCTTCGAGGGCGTCGAACTTTAGCTTTTCGACGAGCGAGCCCAACCCCTCTCTGCCGTAGGGGTGGGGTGCGATCACAACTGCGCCTTTCTCTCTCATTTTTTCTACGGCTTCCTCGGCTGTCAGTGACCTGCTCTTGACTGTTAACTCCTCAAGTACACCGATCGCCAAGACGTCACCGCTTTTGGATTTCACCTCTATGCTTGGTATAACCAAAAAATTCTTGTTCATCCTCTTCGCTATTTTGGCCGCGATCAGGCCGCCCTTAGTGGTGTTGTGGTCCGAAACCGCTATTCCGTCTAGGCCACGGCTTATGGCTGTTTCCACTACTTCTCGTGGCGTGCTCAAACCGTCGACTCCCCAGAGCCAGTGCTTGGAGCAGCACGTGTGTATGTGTAAATCGAATTTCATACGGTTCCACCGAAACTTGTCTCACACCTCAACGAATGCACTACCCACTAATTAAGTTTACACTCAAAAAAGTTCTCTCTGTAGGTAACCTTCCTTTTTGTGACCCACAGATAGAGGTTTCTCGCCCTCGAGGATGCAGGGAGCCTCTTCGGTGTGTAAGTTTACCGTGACGGCTTCCGTGGAGGCGTGGATAGGTCTACTGGGATTTTACCTCTGATGGTTATCTCTCTTTCGCTAAACTCGGAGTAGTAGGCGTAGACCTCCACGCCTTTTTCTGAGGCTTCTCTCAGCGTTTCGCCGAATTTCCTGTCGATCTGGTCGTGTGGGCGTAGAACCTTGGCGTCGGTTCTCTGCACAACGAAGAGGACGCAGCTCCTGTAACCCTCCTCTAGAGCATTCATGAGTTCGACTAGGTGTCTCCTGCCACGAAGAGTGGGAGCGCTCGGGAATAGGGCTACGCCGTTTATAACGGTGGTGCACGATTTCACTTCGACCAGGCAGCTTCTTTTCCCATTCTCCAACAAGAAGTCTATTCTGCTCCCATGATACTTAAACTCGGGGGTAATGGTCGAGTACTCCGAGAACTCCTCAAAAACCCCCTTTCTTAGGGCTTCGAAGACAAGCTTGTTAGGCACTCTTGAATCCAGGGATATCAACTGATCGTCGTGGTAAACCGCAATAAGGTCGAAGCGTGTTTTCCTGCCTTTTCTCGGCCTTTCTGCAAGAATAACCCTTACACCGGGGTAAAGAAGGTCGTCCAACCTACCAGGGTCGGGCAGAAAACAGGGCACTCTGGTTTTGTTCACCTCAACTACGGTCAAAAACTTGTTAACCCTTTCAAGAAAGGTTCCGTCAACCATTCTATCAACTATTCTCATTACAGACACTTCAATCTGGTGACGTAACATAATTGTGAAAGCATTACTTTTCTTTTTTGAGAGAGAGCCTGGCGAACCTGTCTGTTTAATGCTCTTTTTCCCTAAATGTTTTGTGGATGAAGCGGGTGATGTTCTGAGAAAGAGATGAGAAGGATTTTTAAAAACTATCATTTGGTGTCATTCGAGACGGAGAAATAAAAAAGAAGAGAGGACATGAATCGTTTATTCAATGTTACTCCGATTCTTTGTAGCTTTGTTTGCAAGCCTCCAGAATGATGTCCACCACCTGGGACTGCTCGAGCATACCTATTTCCATTCCTTTACTGAACCATTCCGACACTTTGGCTTTGATTGTGTTATCATCTATTTTCACGCCTATAAGCTCTTGTTCAAGCTTTTCCAGCCCGTCGGCGGGGTTCATGTGCATCGTGCCGGTGAACATCATATCCCTTATGGTGTCGTCCTCCCTCAAGACGTACGCTCTGATTAGGGGGCCGCCGGGAATCTTGAGGAAGGCTCTGCCGAGATTTGTTCCTGGAGGTATCTCCTCGAACTTCTTCTCAGCCGACCTGGCAAAGATCCACTCCTCTGAGTGGAACTGTTTCTTGAACTCCTCAACGTACTTGAGTTCTGTGTCCGTCCACTCTCCCTCTTCCACCTCAATGTTGAAGGCCTTCTTTATCGCTTTCAGAGATATGTCAATCCAGTCCTTTCTTATCCTGTCGATTTCGTTCAGCCCCTTCGGGTAGACACCCGCCTCCTCGAAGTTCCAGGTTCTCGTTGTCACATCCTTAAGAATCTTATCCGCGAATTTCTCCGCCGGTGAAACCAAACACTTGGTCATGAGGTCGCTGGGCTTGGTAGCCTGAGGAAACCAAGCGAAGCCTACGGCGTTGAAGAGCCCAGAGGTTCCGGTTCCCATCATTTTTCTCCATACCTTGCGCTCAGGGTCCCAGAGCTCCATGTCGTTCAGAGGCCTGTACCTCATGGGGATTTTGTACTTTTCACTGATGATGTCCGCACCAGCCCCAAGTATCTTCATTAGAATCAGGTCTGGCGATGTCGGTATCTCTGGGTGGTTATCCTTGTTCCAGGCTAGAAGGAGCCACGGCTCCGTGCCCTGTTCACCGTAGATTACCCCTCCGCCAGCCGTTATGCCCCTCGTTATTTTCACGTTGTTCTCCACGCATGCTTCGTAGTTTATATCCCTCAAAACATCACAGTAACGCTGCAAGAAAACCGCGGGTCTATCAATGAAGAAGAAACCCACAGAATCGGGGATTTTACCCTCAGCAACGCCTCTCAGCCAAGCTGGAATGTATCCGCCATACCAGTCGGCAATGTCGGTGGTTGTGGTTACCATTCTCCACTTCTCAGTCACCCATCTAACCTCCTTCTAATTATAGATATGAGTTTCAACACTTGGGTTTATAAAACTACCTCCTATGAGTATGTGGTGAAGAGTTTCTTGAAATATTTTTTAATGTTATCTAAATTTTGAAACGTTAAAAGAGTTTAGAGTAAACAAAAGATATGAATTTTTGAAATAAGGTGCTTACTGTTGGGTTGCCTTGTTGCACAATCTTTGTTTTTTAATTTCTTTTATATACTCTAATGGTTTTTCGAAAATTTTACGGTGTTAAGATGAAAATTTTTAGAAAATCAGAAGAAAAACTGTAAAAAATAAAATTATGCAACAAGGCA
>JAUQYY010000398.1 GCA_030587505.1 Candidatus Sigynarchaeota archaeon | reverse complement strand
TAAGTGGCTGAGGCGCTATCAAATTTCGGTCATGTTTGTTTGTGGTGTTTGGAGGATTTCGATTTGCCTAAGGTAAGCTTGTTGAGAGTATAAGACGTGGAGGAGACCGTAAGGAAGGGTATTGACCTTATCGGCGGAATCGATGTGGATTATGGGGATCAGATTGTAATCAAACCGAACGTGGCTTTTCACAAGGACCTCTATGGTGCTATAAACACTGACCTGCGTGTTCTTGACGCCGTCATCCGTGTGGCTAAGGAGCACTCTAACAACGTTCTTGTCGTTGAGAGCGACAGCACCTCAAACCCCGCAGAAATAAGAATGGAGCAGAGCGGGGCGATGGGTGTCATAAGAAAGAACGGTGTTTCCTTCCTCAACCTCAGCCGGGACGAAATAGTGAACGTGGAAATAGACAATAAGAAAATTCGCCTCCCGAGGACGGTGCTGGATGCCCCCTACTTCATAAATGTTCCCAAGCTCAAGACACACGAAACCACGATTATAACAGTAGCCCTTAAAAACATGTTTGGTCTTCTCCCAGAGAAGAGTAAGGCAGCATTCTATCATCCCATTCTGGAGGAGATAATTCCTCTGATTAACCGGGCTGTGAGGCAGGACCTTATCGTGGTTGACGGAATCATAGGAATGGAGGGTAAAGGTCCTATAGTGGGCACTCCTGTTAAAATGAACGTGATTCTATGCGGAAGAGACCCGGTCACAGTAGATTCCATTGCTGCTCACATAATGGGGTTTAACCCCCGCGGGATAAAAACCATTGTTAAGACCCATGAAGGAGGTCTTGGAGAGATCGATCTCTCAAAAATCGAGGTGCTCGGGGTTGAACCCCGCTCTGTTCGTAAAAAGTTTAGGGGCCCTGAGCTTTCGGTTAAGGGACTTGCGAGGGACGGCACTTCAACGCTGAGGATTCTGTTCCTTCCCAGTAGGACTAGGATTCCCGGGGTCAAAGAGGTTGGAATCGGGGTGATAGGAGCTGGGAAAATCGCTGAGTTGTTGCATTTCCCGGGATACGCTAAACTCGAAAACGTGAGGCTGGTTGCCGCTGCTGACGTTAACGTGGAACGGCTTCAGGAGATTAAAAAGAAGTTCGATGTTCGGGAAATCTACACCGATTATCACGAACTGTTGACAAGGAAGGATATTGACGCGGTCTCCATCTGCACTCCCCCCAAGCTTCACAAGACCATGACCATCGAGGCTTTGGAGAGCGGGAAACACGTTCTGTGCGAGAAGCCTCTCGCAACCAGTGTGGATGATTGCCACAAGGTTATGAACGCTCTGAAGGAAACAGACAGGTTCGTTATGCCCGCGTTTAACTACCGCTTCACGCCGAGTGTGAGGCTGACGAATGAGATTGTGTCTAGGGGTAAGCTGGGAGACCTTGAGGAGGTAAGGGTGCACTTTAAGAGCGACCAGAGAACCTGGGACGCGGTAACCCCCTTCCGATTCAGGGAAAAAACTGGTGTAATATCCGATTTGGGCCCTCACTCGATTGACACGCTGAGGTTCCTTTGCGGCGAAATCGAAAAGGTTCAGAGTGTGACAGCCGTTACGGAGAGATACGGCGTGTATGACAACGCGAACCTAAGTTTCTCCATGGAGAGCGGGGCGCTAGCGAACATCGAGCTGAGCTGGTTCGGAAACAGTATAATTCCCTCCTTCTCCTGGGAAATAGTGGGAGAGAGGGCGACTCTCCGGTTCGACATTTTGAGATCCCCCTTTGCAGTTAAACTGAGAAGAAAGGGTGAGAAGCGGGAAACGAAATACACCGTCGAGTCGACACTAACCGATTTGATAAATAAGGCCATCATGGCGATCAGACGCACCCACTACTCCTACGAGGCTGAGATAAACTACTTTGTGCAGTGTGTGGCTAACAACACTCAGCCCCAAGTAACGGTGCAGGATGGAACCAGGTGTGTTGAGGTTATGCAAGAAGTAGCAAGAAAACTCGGGTGCTGATGAGCTCTCAAATCAGGTTCGTGGATCAGGTGAGCTTGACTTCTCGTCTCTTTTTTTCCTTTTCTATTTCATCCTCTATGACGGTTCTGACTGCCTCTTTCGGTTTGAATCCCACCAGAACTCTCTTCTTGTTGATTACTAGAGCTGGCACGGCGTCGATTTTGTACTCTGCGGTTCCCCTCTTTACCTTCGGGTCGTAGATGTTGCTTATTTTCCATTCTACCTCCTTCGTGGGATTTTGCATTAGCGGGTTAATCACAAGTTTCATGTAGTTCTTACATTCGATTGAGTTAGGGTTATGGAAATACTCCACCACTATCCGAACCATTTAGATATTCTCCTGTGCTTGAATGTGGATTTCTGATAGAATAGAGCAATTTAAAACTTCATATAGTTTGTGTTTTTGGGATCACGTGAAAAGCGGGCTACAAAACTTAAGCGGCGGATTGTTGACACAGGCTTCTCATTTCCATCGGAATGGCTAAATCCACAAGGTCTGCTTTAATGTGATTGAGTGGGGTTTCTTTGTTTTGTCCACGGAGATCAGGTCGTTTTTTTCCAGTTCTCTGACATACTCTCTTACTTTTGATTTGCTCAGCGAAAGCTGTTTGGCGATTTCAGCATAGTTTGATGCTCCTTTTTCTAATAGGGCCAGAATCTTGTATTTCTTGTCTTGGGTGAGCACCTTTCTCAACCAGTTTTTTCTGGATGATTCTCTTTCTTCCAAAGTTTTGATGCGGTTTTCGAGGTTCTGAACATACTTACTGAACATGTAATTTCGGGCTTCAGGCTTCACCTCTGCAGCTATTTTTTCGGCTATTATCTCCGATTCGCGGATATCTTTCGGTCTGCCTATCGCTATTTGGATGTGCTTCACTGCTTCAACCGAAATCTTGTCCGCTATCTGGCTGAGAAGGTCAATCATTAAGCTCTGTAGGCGTGAGAGGATTCTGCTTACCTCAACGTTGCTGAAAACCGTTTTGTCCGCGCTGAAAAGTTCTTTACGCAGCCTCTCAAAGAAGGATGTCACTTCGAACTCGAGGTTACCCTGAACACTCTGGATATCAGCAACCAAGCGAATCGCGCTTCTCCTTACGCGTTCGTCCTCCTCGCTCATAGGGTTTCTCTCCGTCACGTTTTAAATATGAATAATTTTATGATTCTAATTGAATATCAAGATTATCGTTCGAGGTCTCGAAAGAACCTACTGAAAAAAGTGTGTCTATACGGGTTAAATCCTTTTTTGTAGGTTAAAGCCCTTGAATCTTCTTAATCCCGCTTTAAGGTGGGAATCAAAAAACGGGTGGAAAACTGTGAAAGTCAACCTGCTCATCACCGGGCCTCCCGGAGTTGGAAAAAGCAGCCTGATAAAGGGGATTATTGAAGAGGTTCGCTCACGCAAACGAATAGTGGGGGGAATACTCACACCTGAGTTGAGATCCAATGTTCAGGGAAAAAGTGTTCGCGTGGGTTTCCTCATAGTAAACCTTCTAACAGGAGAAAAGGATTTTCTGGCCAGGGTAGGCGTGAAGAGCCGAAACATGGTGAGCAAGTATGGTGTTATCCACGAGAACATCGAGAGGATAGGCGTAGGCGCTATTAGACAAGCGGTCAAAGAGGCGGATTTGATTGTGATCGACGAGATCGGAAAGATGGAACTGTTCGTCCCAGAGTTCGCGGTTGCGGTTCTAGAGGCGCTTGAATCCTCAAAACCTGTACTTGGTACGATTGGAAAAAACGTTAAACACCCCCTTATTGAGGAGGTCTGGAGAAGAAGGGACGTGGAAATAATCAACCTGACCAGAACCAACAGAGACGAGGTCTACCGCAGGGTGTCTACCCGAATATTGTCAGCTCTCTAATTCCCCCACAAAGTGCTTAACGTTTCAGCCTACAGAAAGTGCACCGATTATCCCTCTCAAAGGTCTTAAGCGGTATCGAATAGAAACCCTTAGAAACTGTTTTAGTTCTCAAATCGGCTTGTGTGAGGTTATCCATCCTTGTGCTCTCCTAAAGGCTCTTATTATCTGAGAGGTCTACCGAACTTCAGTGGAATGTCTATCCGTTTTAATCTTTCAGGTATTTTCAGGAAGCTCTCACGGATTCTTATGCCTGAGTAGGGTGTACTTGGG